>NZ_JAKMSK010000002.1:0-164709 GCF_025772605.1 Campylobacter sp. CNRCH_2016_0050h
TTGGTAAGCTGGGGTTGGTGATTATTAATCGTCGAATTTTTGGCCTAAAATATTACCTTTAAAATCTGTATAAATTTCCATCATATTGTTTGTTCTAAATTTATAGCCATTTATTTTTTTATCTACTTCTACAATAGCTGCATTTGGTTGTACTGCTTGTACTTTTGCAATAATTTCTTTTGGGATAAATCCTGTTGGAATGCCTTTGTATTTACCATCAACTTCTTTCCAGTCTCCATTGATGATAAAGTCAATTTCAGTCCCATCAACTAAATTTACTTCATAAGAATCTACATCTTGTTTTACATAACCTACATTTACACCTTTAAAATGAGTGTTTAAAAACTCTTGAGCTTTTTGAGGTAGAGCATTTGGACTTACAACCATATCTGCAAACATAGAACTTGCACAAACTAAACTAGCTAACATTAATTTTATTTTCATTTTTTCTCCTTTAAATAAAAGTAAAAAATGATATTAACTGCTTGTGAAATTTATGTGAATTTAATTTTTAAAACCAACTATTTTATTTTTATCAAATGAAGATTCTATTTCTTTTTCTATTGTATGTAAAAAATCACTCATTTTAAAAACACCATCCTTAGAAATAGCTGCTTTCAAAGCTGTATTTTTAACTACCATAGCAATTTGAGCTCCACTTAGCTCATACAAAGCAAGGTTTTTTAAATCAAAATTATCATCAAATTTAGCATTTTTAGGTAAAGCTTTTTGCCATATCATCAAGCGTTGTTCGTAATTTGGCTTTTTAAATTCTATTTTATACTCAAATCTTCTTGAAAAAGCCACATCTAAACTTTCTAAAAAATTAGTCGTAGCTATGATAACTCCGCTAAAACGCTCAATTTGTTCTAGAAAAATATTTTGCATTTGATTGTGCATTTTATCAGCACCGCCACTACTTTCTACCCTAGTACTTAAAAATTGATCAGCTTCATTTAAAAGCAAAATAGGACTTTGTTTGCTTGTTTGACAAAGCTCTTTATAAGTATCAAAAATTTTTCTTACATTTTGCTCGCTCTCGCCCACATATTTGCTTAAAATTTTAGAACAATCAAAACTCAAAATAGATTTTTTCATAGCTTTTGCCATACTTAGCGCACTCATAGTCTTACCCGTGCCAGCAGGACCATAGAAAATTATCTTAGCTTCTATGTTTTTATTTGTTTTTATACCCCATTTATTTAATCTTTCCAAAACCTTTTTATCTTGTTGTTTTAATATACTTTCCAATAGATCTTTAGTGCTTTGGGGCATAATAACATCATCTATATTAATATTTGGCTCAATTAGCTCAAAAATATCTTGTTCTTTAACTAAATTTTGAAGTTTAATTTTTTTATTCTTCTTTGGTTCTTTAAAATTAATAATTCTTTGTAAAATATCATCACTTAAATAAAAAATCTTAGTTATATCACCCAAAGAATTAACAAATTCATCATATTCTAAAAGATTTGAACTAAGTAGCTTAGAATCTTCTTCTAGTAAGACTTTGTTTTCTTGTTTTTGAACATCATCTTCGCTAATTAAATGAAGTAAAAAATTAAAATCTCTACTATAAGAATTTTCAGTATTTAGCAAATACTCTTCTTTTAATAAACTAATAAATATCAAACATTCTTTATCGTTTAAAGCATACTCTTTAAAAATATCTGCCAAAACATTAGAAATTTTACTCTTTTTTAAACGCTCTTTAATATATGCTTCAAATATAGCTATATCTTTTTTAATATTCTTACTTTGAGAGCTTTTAGCAAAAAAACGCAATCTTTGATATAGCTCGATTTTAAAAAATTCATCTTTTAAATATGCAATATGATCTTCATAAATTTGATCTTGCATAAAATCTTGTATAGTTTTATTTTCTAAAATTTGTAAAAAAACCTCACTTAAACTTAACTCGCATTGTAACAAATTTAAAAATAAACTTGAGTTTTTACTCGATTTAAAATCAGAAAAAATTTGAATAATAAAACCTTTTTCTATAAGATTTTTAAGATCTTTTAAATGATCTAAATACTCATATTCATCATTTTTAAAAACTTCACTAAGAAGATTATAGGCATTAATGCTTACATTTGCTTGTAAATAATTTTTACACAAATGCTTTAAAATTAAAATTTCATCTTCACTGCATTGTAAGTTTTTATAAATATTGCTTTTAAAAGTATCATTAAGAAAAAGTTTTAAATCTTTCATATTTTCCTTTATATTGATTTTATGCTAAATTTAATTTTAGATTTTTTGTCACTAAAACTCATATTTTTATCACAAACCTCATAAAAAATATCATAATTTTTGCTTATAATATTTTGAGTAAAACCACAAGAAGTGATTTGCTTATTTTTCCCATAAAAAATAGGTTTTTTGTAAATTAAATCTTGCAAAAAATCATCATAATATTCATTATTAAAAAATCTTTTATTAAAAAAAGTTTTTGCATAACATACACCATTAATGCAAATTTTATCCATGATTTTTAACTCAAGTAAAGCCTTAGAGGCACTATAAAGTTCTAAACTTGTAAAATTTTTTCCCTCATATAAAAAGCCATAATCAGCAAATCTAAATTGAGGGGTTTTTAAAACAATATAAGCACTTTGTGATTGTGTTTTACTTTTTAAAGCACAAGAGCTTAAAAAAACACACACAAAACACAAAAAAACTATTTGAAGTAACTTTATCATTTAAGGTTTTTAAAACTAAGATTAAGTTCTAAATTGAGCTCTTTTACTATTTTCATCACGCTTTGTAAATCATCAATTTGCTTACCAACTACGCGAATTTCATTGCCTCTAATACTTGAAGTTACCTTTAGCTTACTATCTTTTATAGCTTTATTAATCTTCTTAGCACTATCAGCATCAATAGCATCATTAACTTTTAAATTCAATCTAAAATTTGCTCCACTCTCCCTGTTTAACTCTTTAATACCATTAGGGTTAATCCCTCTTTTGATAAGTTTTGAAATAACAATATCTTTTAGCACTTCAATTTTTGCTTCACTTGAACAAGTAAGCTTATAAATACTTTCTTTTTCATTTAGCTCTATTTCACTTTTAATGCCTTTTAAATCATATCTGCTATCAAGCTCTTTTTTAGCTTGCTCTAAAGCATTTTTTAGCTCTTGTTTGTCAATTTCCCCACTAATGTCAAAACTATGTTCATTTGCCATTTTCTATAAACTCCTTAAGACTATTAAATACGATTTGGACTAAATTTTGTATGGATTCTTCACTAGCCCATGCAACATGTGGAGTGATAATTAAATTTTCTTTATTTTTTATATTAAGCAAAGGATGATTTTCAACCATAGGTTCTACTTCAAGCACATCAAGCCCTACTCTAATATTTTTTTCATCCATAATTTGAGCTAAATCTACTTCATTAATAATCCCACCACGACCTACATTAATTAAAATGGCCTCATCTTTTAAAAGCATTAATTCTTTCTTGCTTAATAAATTTTTTGTTTTTTCATTTAAAGGTGCATGGATACTTATCACATCAGAAGTTTTTAAAAGCTCTTCAAGGCTTACTTTCTCATATGTATCATCATTATTAACCCCTGAGGTAGAATAATAACAAACATTTGCTCCAAATATTTGCGAAGCCTTAGCTACTTCTTTACCTATAACTCCAAGCCCTATAATACCATGTTTTTTTCCTGTTAGAGTATGTAAAGTTCTACTAAAATCAGTGAATATTGGGCTTTTTACCCAAAGCCCTTGTTTGGTCCATCCATCATAATATGGGATTTGATTTAAAAAAGCAAAAAGCAAAGCAAATGTATGACTTAAAACACTTTTGGTAGAATACCCAGCTGCATTTTTTACTATTATACCTTTAGAATTTGCATAAGCTACATCTATATTATTTACCCCTGTACCAAGCTGCAAAATGAGCTTTAAATTAGTGTTATCTATAACTTCTTGATCAATGATGACTTTATTTATCATCACAACTTGTGCATCAGATATTCTTGAGATAACCTCATCTTTAGATGTAAGTTCATAACTTATAAATTCCCCAATACTTTCAAAAGCTGTTAAATCAGCTCCACCTAAAGTAGCAGCATCTAAACATACTATTTTCATTTTTTATCCTTTAACAATGTGCCCTACAAATTTAGAATAATTATCAAGCACCAAACCACCTTTTCTAAAACCTAAACCACAACCCTCATAAGCAAAGAAAACTCCTGCTTGATAATAATCATTTTCATTTTGATTAAACTCAGCAAATTCTTGATACACAAAACGATTGTTTTGATAATCTCCACTTGTTTCAAAACTTATATCTCCATTAGCCTCTATAATAGAAACATTTGCTCCTTCTCTACCAAAAACAGGCTTTTTAACACATTTTTTACCCACTAAAGGCTCATCGCTTGTTTCAAGTAATAAAGGATGATTTGGATAAAGCTCCCATAAAATTTTCATTATGCCCTTGCTTTGAAAAAGTAAAGTATAAGCAGGATTTAAAATAATTGCTTTTTGATTTTGCATAATTTGAGTTAAGAGCATAGCAAGTTCACCCTCTTCTATAGCTATACTTTCCCAAGGAATGAGTTTGAAAAAATACTCAAAATTTACATCATTTTTAAAAATTCCTTCGGGTGAAAATTCTACCTCATCAATATAAGAAAATTCACTCTCAAAACCAGCTTCACTAGCAATGTGTGCTAAAAGTTTTGTTGTAATCATATCCTCATCACTACCTGCAATTGAAGAAAACAATATTTTCCAACCTTCATAATATTTTTCAAATTCACTTACATCTTCTTCTAAGGTTATAAGTCTTTTAAAATTATCTCTTAAAGCTTCATATATATTATTAAATTGCGAGCTTTCATCTAGGTTGTTTTGCTTTAAAATAGCCCATTGCAAAATAGCACTTTCAAATAAAGATGTTGGAGTATCAGCATTAAATTCTATTAGTTTTATAGGCTTACCATCAAGCCCACCTGCTAAGTCAAACCTACCATATAAATGCCAATGTACATCATTTTCCCAACTCATCTTAATCGCATCAACCAAATTAAAAGGAATTCCAAGCTCGTCAAAACGATCATTATCAATCACTTCTTGTGCAGCAGCTACAAACATATCATAAAGCTCATTAACTGCTTCGTAGTATGCATTTGCTTCATCTTCCCTTACACAAACTAAATTAGAATCTAAATAATCACTTCCATCATTATCCGTATGCCATGAAAAACCTATTTGCTCTAAATAAGATTTTTCTAAAGGATTTACTTTTAAAAAATTCATTTTTTCACCTTTTAAGAGCCAAAAGAATTTGTAGAACTTGAAGTAGCTTTAGAGCCACCACCAAAAAAGCCTGATTTTTTTGCATTTGATCCTGAAGTAGCACTTGTACTTGCTTTATTAAAGCTATTTACACTTCTTTGATAAGCACTTTGATTTGAAAATGCTCCTCTTTGTTGATTTGCAAAATTTTGATTGTTAAAAAGCTTTGAACCTATCCAACTTCCCAAAATAGCTCCAGCTGCACTCGCAAGCAATGTCTCGCCTAAAGAAAGCCCCCCGCTACTCATTTGAGCATTGTTTGGATTTGTTAAATTTGAAGTACCATTGTCTATTTTAGCAGCTTCTTCTTGGATTAATTTATCCATTTCTTCTTTGCTTAAAACCCTTTCAGTTCCATCAAGTTGTTTTAAGACTACCCTAGTTTCATCACTTGGAAATTGATCTTTGATTTTGTATTGATTTGGAGCGGTTTCTTCAATAATAACAAAGGCCCCTTGAGTATTTGCCGCTTGACTTAAAGCGTTATTGCTAGAATCATTTGTATTATTACTACATGCACTTAAAGCACCTGCACTAATTGCAGCAATACCACTCATCATACTAAGTTTGAGTATAGTTTTAATGTGTTTCATAATCTTTCCTATAAAAATTTATAAATTTAACTTAATAAGATTTTAACAAAAAAAGTATTAATAAAAATTAATTGTTTTAGTTTATCATAGTCATTAAATTACTACTTAAAATAAACACAGCAAAAGCAAAAAATATAAAAGCACTTAGATAATCAATAAGTTTTAAATTCTTTTGATAAATTCTTACCATAAATGGTTTAGAAAATAATAAAGAAATCAAAGAAAAATAAATTATAGTTTCTAAAATCAAAACAAATATCAAGACTATCAGCATCCATCGCATTTGTGTAAAATCAAAACTTGCAAAAACACTGGCGAAATAAAAAATTGCTTTAGGATTAGATAAATTTGTAATCATTCCACTTAAAAATGCAGATATATAAGTTTTTTGAACTTTAATTTTATCATTTTTTGTATTCTTGTAAATCTTAAAAGATAAATACAAAAGATAAAATGCTCCAAAACTTGATAGTATAATTTGTAAAAATGGGAATTTATGAAAAACGACATTTAATCCGAGTATAGAAAGTATAATCCATATACTAACAGCTAAACTTACTCCCAAGCTTGCCTTTAAAGCACTTTTAACCCCTTCTCTTAATGCATATGAACTTACTAAGAAAAAATCAGGTCCTGGTAAAATAAGTCCGAAAAAATGAATGATTATAATCCAAAAAAACATAAATATTTTAACGAAGAAAGCCGATTTCTCGGCTTTTTGGTATTAGAGTCTTGACTCGTAGCGTCTAAGCATATAAAGTCTTTTAAGCATTTTTTTGCGTGCTGAAATTTTTTGTTTTTTGCGAATTTCAGTCATAGGCTCAAAAAATCTTCTAGCGCGAACTTCAGTAACAACTAGATTTCTATCTACTTGCTTTTTGAATTTTCTATACGCTTCATCAAAAGACTCATTAGGATGTACCTTGATTCCTGGCACGACCCTCACCACCTTTCTTTAAATAAATTTTAAAATAAAGATTATATCATAATTTTCTTGAAAATAAAACTTATTTTTGTAATAATTATATAAATAAAAATTAAATATAAATTATTAATTAAGACAAAGTTTGATTTAATTTTTCTAATACTACAATATAAAGAAATATTTCTAAGGAAAATAAAATGAATGCTCACATCACAAACTATACTAAAAAAAGATATATAGCTTATATCATTTCTATGATCATTTTTATAGCACTACCTTTTATAAAAATAAATGGAAATCATTTCTTTTTATTAAGCTTTGATCATAAAAAACTTAATTTATTTTTTATCGCTTTTGATACTCAAGAGCTGTATTTAATGCCTTTTGTTATCATGGGTATGTTTTTAACTATACTTTTTGTTACTACTTTAGCAGGAAGAATTTGGTGTGCTTGGAGCTGTCCTCAAACTATTGCTAGAGTTATTTATAGAGATCTTTTACAAACAAAAATCTTTAAAATTCATAAAAGCACAGCAAATAAACAAAAGCAAGTCAGTGGATTTTTCGTCAAAAAAGCTTTAAGTATTGTGATTTTTTATCTTTTTTCATTGTTAATGATGAGTGCATTTTTATGGTATTTTGTACCACCTGAAGATTTTTTTACATACATTCAAAATCCTGCTGATCATTTATTGCTTTTAGGGATTTTATTTTGTGCTTCTTTGGCTTTTACTTTTGATATAGTATATTTGGGTGAAAAATTTTGTGTTTATGTATGTCCTTATGCAAGAATTCAATCTGTAATGTTTGATAATAACACCGTTCAAGTAATATATGATGATAAAAGAGGAGGTATGATTTATGATGGACATACCAAACTTTATCAAAAGCCACCACAAGGTGAATGTATAGGATGTGAGGCCTGTGTAAAAATTTGTCCTACACATATAGATATACGCCAAGGAATGCAACTTGAGTGTATTAATTGCCTTGAATGTGCCGATGCTTGTTCAAAAGTTCAAGCCAAATTTAATCGTCCTAGCTTAATTAATTGGACTAGTGCAAAAGCTATTGAAACAAGGGAAAAAGTAAAATATTTTAGATTTAGAACTATTGGATATTTAGTTGTTTTGTGTGGTGTTTTTGTGGCTTTAGTTTTAATGGGAAGTAAAAAAGAAAATATGCTTTTAAATATCAACCGTTCTAGTGAGCTTTATCAAATCAGAAAAACCCATGATGGAGAATTAATTATTAGTAATGCTTATGTATTTTTATTTCAAAACACCGATAATAAAACTCATGAGTATTATTTTGATGTGAAATTACAAGGCATTGAAGATGGCTTAGAAATCATTAGACCTAAAAAATCTTTTAAACTAAAAGCTGGCGAAAAAGATAAACATATAGTTGTTTTAAAAGCTACTAAAAAACTAGCCGATAATGATAGAAAAGACACTGTAATACCATTAACCATCAAAGCCTATGCGCTTGATGATAAAAATATTGTCATATTACGCGAGAGTAATTTTGTATATCCTAAAAATTCTATCATAGAGCATAAAAAATACTAAAATGAAAAAAAAGAATTTCTTCAAAATCTCAAGCAAGGCTTGAAAAAATCAAACAAATCGCTGCGGAGTCATTTTTAAAAAATGGCTACGAAGCAACTAATCTTAAAGATATTATCAAACAAGCTGGTGGATCTTTTTCTTGCGTATATGAGCATTTTAAAAGTAAAGAAGGTTTATTTGAAGCGGTTTTAAATGATTTTGCAGAAAATCATTTTTTAGCTATTTTGAAAAAGAATATGCGACTTTCACCTGATGCTAATTTAGAAGAATTCTTATATCAATTTGCAAAAGCTTATTTAGGGATTTTTAACGATACCAAAACTATAGCTATAGTAAGACTTTTGTATTCTGAAATTTATAATGAAAAATTTGATTTTGGAAAATGGTTTAAAGGAAGCAATAGAAAAGAAGTAGAATATGTTCTTCGAAAAAGATTCGAAGAAGAAAATGAAATTTTAGCTCAAAATGCTGAATTTTTAAGTTATACTTTTTGCGCTATGCTTAGAGGGACATTTTTTATACAAAGCACTTTTGAAAATAAAGTTTCAATGAATAAAAAAGAACAACAAAGCCACGCAAAAAAAATCGTAAAGCTTTTTACTCAAGGTCTTGTTAATTTTAATTAACTAAAGATTGATAAAATAGTATTTATTAATTTTGTAATATAAATTACTTTTTATTTAGCTAAATAAATAACTTAAGGAAACAAATGAAAACAAAACTTTTAACTCTAGCTTGTGCTTCTCTTATCTTTATAGCATGTTCAGATGATAAGAATGCACAAGTTAAACAACTCCCTCCTCAACCTGTTAGTATTATGACTATGCAAAGCGCTAATTTACCTTTAGAATTTACTTATCCTGCGAGATTAAGTACTGAATTAGATGTAGTAGTCAAACCTAAAGTAAGCGGTGAAATCAAAGCAAAATACTTCAAAAGTGGTCAAGCTGTAAAAAAAGGCGACAAGCTTTTTCTTATAGAACCTGACAAATACCAAGCAAGTGTAAATATGGCTTATGGAGAAGCTTTGGTAGCAAGAGCTAATTTTGATGATGCTGAAAAAAATTTTAAAAGAGATAGTATTTTAATAGAAAAAAATGCTATTTCACAAAAAGAATTTGATGCAAGTTTGGCTAAATTTAACTCCACAAAAGCTAATCTAGAAAGCGCTAGAGCAAAACTTGCTAATGCAAGATTAGACTTAAAATACACCATAGTAAGTGCTCCTTTTGATGGAATTTTAGGTGATGCGTTAATGGATGTGGGTGATTATGTAAATGCTTCATCTACTGAACTTGTACGCATTACAAACATTAACCCAATTTTTGCAGATTTTTATATTTCTGATGTAGATAAAATCAATATGAATAAAAATATTCAAAGCGGCAATTGGAAATTAGAAAATATCCAAGTACAAGCTAATGTTGGCGGAGAACTTTTCAATGGAAAATTATATTTCGTAGATAGCGTTATAGATACTCATAGTGGTGGAGTAAAAGCAAAAGCTATTTTTGATAACAACAATTCAAACTTAATGCCTGGCTCTTTCGCAAATGTTCATGTTGGTGGTTTTGTTCAAAAAGATGGTTTTGAAATTCCTCAAGTTGCGCTTTTGCAAGATGATAGTGCTACTTATGTTTATACCCTTGTAGATGGAAAAGTAGTTAAAACTATTGTTAATGTTATTTATCAAACTTCTGATAAAGCAATTATTGATAAGGGCTTAAAAAATGGGGATAAAGTGATTTTAAATAACTTCAAAAAAATCCGTCCTGGTGCAAGTGTTAGCGTAATGGAGAATAAATAATGTTTTCTAAATTCTTTATAGAAAGACCTGTATTTGCTTCTGTTGTAGCTATTATCATTTCTTTAGCAGGTATTATAGGACTTTATTCTTTACCCGTGGAGCAATATCCTTCCTTAACTCCACCCGTTGTTAAGGTAAGTGCAACTTACTCAGGAGCTGATGCTCAAACAGTGGCTCAAACGGTGGCTATTCCTCTTGAAGATGCAATCAATGGGGTTGAAAATATGATTTATATGGATTCAACTTCAAGCTCTTCAGGAGATATGAGCTTAAGTGTATATTTTAATATAGGTACAGATCCTGACCAAGCAACAGTTGATGTTAATAATAGAATTTCAGCTGCTATGGCAAAACTACCCGAAGATGTTAAAAAAACTGGTGTTAGTGTAAGAAAAACCGGTTCAAGTATATTAGAAGTTGCTACTTTATATTCTCCTGATGGCTCTATGGATTCACTCGAAGTGTATAATTATGCTGCATTAAATATTTTAGATGATCTTGCTAGGGTTCCTGGTGTGGGTAATGCCGTAGCTATTGGTGCAAGAAATTATTCTATGAGAATTTGGCTTAATCCTGATTTATTAAACAAATATCAAGTTACTGCAACTGATGTTATTGCTGCAGTTAGCGAGCAAAATGCTCAATATGCTACTGGTAAGATAGGTCAAGAACCTGTGGTGGAAAGATCTCCTTATGTGTATTCAGTAACTATGCAAGGAAGATTAAAAAATACTAAAGAATTTGAAGATATTATCATAAGAGCAAATAGTGATGGCTCTTTTTTAAGACTTAAAGATGTAGCCGAAGTTTCTTTAGGATCAAGAGAATATACTTTTAAAGGTAGATTAAACGGAAATGACGCTACTCCTATTTTGATTTTCTTACAAACCGGAGCAAATGCTGTAAATACAGCAGAATTAGTGCAGAAAAAATTTGAAGAACTTTCTAAAAATTTCCCTGAAGGATTAACTTATAAAGTGCCTTATGATACAACTATATTTATTAAAGCTTCCATTAAAGAAGTGGTAAAAACTTTCTTTGAAGCATTAATTTTAGTTGTAATTGTAATGTATTTGTTCTTAAAAAATTTCCGCTCAACTATTATACCAATGATTGCTGTTCCTGTTTCTATTTTGGGAACTTTTGCAGGATTATATGTCTTAGGTTTTAGTATCAATCTACTTACGCTTTTTGCCTTAGTATTGGCTATTGGTATTGTTGTTGATGATGCAATTATAGTAGTTGAAAATATCGATAGAATTATGCATGAAGATCCAAATATAAGCATAAAAGAAGCAGCTATTAAAGCTATGGATGAAGTTGCTGCACCTGTTGTTTCTATAGTTCTTGTACTTTGTGCGGTTTTCATACCCGTTTCATTTATATCAGGTTTTGTGGGAGAAATCCAAAAACAATTTGCCATAACCTTAGCAATATCTGTTACTATATCAGGCTTTGTAGCTTTAACACTAACTCCTTCTTTATGTGCAATTTTTTTAAGAAGAAATGAAGGTGAACCTTTTTACTTTGTGAAAAAATTTAATGATATTTTTGATTGGTCTACCGAAGTTTTTGGTGCTGGTGTGGCTTATATACTTAAAAGAACAGTGCGTTTTATGTTAATTTTTGTAATCTTTTTGGGTGGTTTATATGGACTTTTCAAACTTGTTCCAAATTCACTTGTTCCAAATGAAGATCAAGGAAACTTTTTAACTATTGTCAATCTACCCGCAGCATCTTCGCTTAATAGAACTACTCAATCAATGGATGCTATGGCAGAAGAAATCCGCAAAAATGAGAATGTAACTAATGTGGTAGGACTTATAGGCTATGATCTTTTTACAGGTTCTTTAAAAGAAAATTCTGGCGCAATGTTTGTTAATTTGAAAAATTGGGATGATAGAGATATTAGTAGTTTTGATTTGGTTGGATCTTATAACAAACAATACTTCTTAAATCCAAATTTTCAAACTTTCTTTGTTAATCCACCACCAATCCAAGGTTTAAGCTTAACTGGTGGTTTTGAGATGTATGCACAAAATCGTAGCGGAAAAAGTTATGATCAAATTCAAGTTGATGTAAATAAATTAGTTGAAGCAGCAAACAAGCGTCCCGAACTTCACAATGTAAGAACAACGCTTGATACTAATTTTCCGCAATTAAAACTAGAAATTGATCGCGATAAAGTAAAACTTTATGGTTTAAATTTAGCTGATGTATTTAGCACTCTAAATGCCACCATAGGAACTTATTATGTAAATGATTTTTCTATGCTTGGAAAAAATTATCGTGTAAATATAAGCGCAATTGGAGATTTTAGAAATACTCAAAATGCTTTAAAAAACATCTTTGTTAGATCAAAAGATGGTTCTATGATAGCTCTAGATAGCGTTTTAACATTACAAAGAAGTGTTGGTCCTGATGATGTAAAACGCTTTAATATGTTTCCATCGGCTTTAGTGCAAGGTGATCCTGCTCCTGGCTATACTTCAGGACAAGCCATTGATGCAATTGCACAAGTGGCAAAAGAAACTTTAGGAGAAGATTATTCTATTGCTTGGTCAGGTTCAGCTTATCAAGAAGTTACAAGTAGCGGTGCTGGACAAATAGCATTTATGCTAGGACTATTATTTGTATTTTTAATTCTAGCAGCACAATATGAAAGATGGCTCATGCCTTTAGCAGTAATTACGGCTGTGCCTTTTGCAGTATTTGGTTCTTTGCTTTTTGTATGGCTTAGAGGATTAGAAAATGATATATATTTTCAAACAGGGCTTTTACTTTTAATAGGCCTTTCTGCTAAAAATGCCATTTTGATTGTTGAATTTGCTATGGAAGAGCATCTTAAAAAAGGAAAGAGTATTTTTGAAGCTTCTATTAGTGCAGCAAAATTGAGATTTAGACCTATTGTAATGACTTCATTGGCATTTATTTGTGGTATTTTACCGCTTTTCTTTGCATATGGAGCAGGAAGTGCAAGCCGCCATGCGATAGGTACAGGTATTATAGGTGGTATGATAGCAGCTTCTACTATAGCCATTTTCTTTGTACCTTTATTTTTCTATTTACTAGAAAGTTTTAATAAATGGCTTGATAAAAAAAGAGGTAAAATCAATGCGTAAGTTAATAATTTTTGCAAGTTGTTTTTTAATAACAGCTTGCAGTTTAAAACCAAATTTAGAAATTAAAGATGTAAATTACACTAAAAGCTTAGATCAAAACATTAGCATTAACAAACAATGGTGGAAAGCTTTTGATGATAATTATTTAAACACCTTAGTCGATCAAGCTTTAAAAAACAATAACGACTTGCAAATTGCATATATGAATTTACAAAAAGCTTATGAGGCTTTAGGTATAGCAAGAAGCGATCTGCTTCCTAAACTAGATGGAAGTGCTAGCGGAGCAAGAGCAAAAACTAGCATCAATGCTCCAAGCAACAAAAGTAATGAATTTGTCTATGGCAATGATTTTAATATGGGTTTAAATTTAAGTTATGAAGTAGATTTATGGGGTAAATACAGAGATACTTATAATGCTTCAAAAGCAAAATTACAAGCTAGTGAGTTTGACTATGAAAGTGCAAGATTAAGCTTAATTTCTAATGTAGTAAAAACTTATTTTAATCTAGCAAGCTTAAGTGAGCAAGTAAAAATTTTAGAAGAAACAACCCAAAGTTATCAAAAAACTTATGAGTTAAAATTAGAGCATTTTAAACTTGGAGTAATTAGTGAGTATGAGCTTAACAAATTTAAAGCTGAACTTGAAAATTCAAGAGTTTTACTCACAAATGCTAAAATTCAAAAAGAAGCTAATACCAAAGCTTTAAAAATCTTAACTTCAAATGATATTGATGATATACTTTATAATAGCATAGAGTATAAAAAAATAGGACAATACGAGCTTAGCATACCTGAAGGTATTGGTAGTGAAATTTTACTTCAAAGACCTGATGTGCAAGCTAGTTTAAAAATTTTAGAAGAAAAAAACTATCTTGTTGGAGTAGCTAGAACTGCATTTTTACCAAACCTTTCTTTAACAGGACTTTTGGGTTTTCAAAGTAATGATTTAGATCTTTTAGTTAAACATGGAAGCAATACTTGGAATATAGCTGGAAATTTTGCAATGCCGATTTTTCATTGGGGTGAGATTATGAATAATGTTAATATCGCAAAACTTACCAAAGATGAAGCTTTTTTACAATATGAAAATACCTTAAAAACAGCCTTTGGGGAAATAAGACTTGCTTTATTTAACCGCCAAAGCTATTATGAAAATGAGCAAAATTATAAAAATTTATTTCTAGCTCAAAGTAAAATTTATGAAATTTCTACCTTAAGATATGAAAATGGCGTGATTAATTTAGCTGATTTTTTACAAGATCAAAGAAATTACCTAAATGCTAAACTTTCTTACACTAACTCATCTTACGAGCTTGCAAATTCCATTGTAGATGTTATGAAAGCCTTTGGTGGTGGATTTAACGCTAAAGAAGAATCAAAAGAAAATATCAAAGCTATGGAAGAAAACTTAAAAGAAAACTTTTATAACAACTGAGCCTTTAAGGCTCAGTTGTTAATGCATTTGAATTTGAATTCTTTGATTAAAATTATTATTTCCTCTATCTTTTGGGCTATTATGCTCAAAACGATAACGCATATTACCTGAAACATTAACATCTTGAAAAATTTCATCTAAAGGCGCAGAATTTGACACGCTTATAAGCCCTAATAAAAATATAAAAAATGCCATAAAAATATTTTTCATTATAAAGCCTTTGTAAAAATATGATACAATTATAGTCTTTTTAAATAACTACAAAATGAAATTTTTAGGAAAAATATGAATTTTTTACAAAACTTAGCTCTTTCTTACTCACATAAAGCCATGCAAAAATCTTTAGAGAATGGTTTTGATGTGAAACTTTTAAAAGAAGGACAAGAAAAAAAAGTTAATCCAAAAAAATCTTATATGCTCTATGCTCATATACCATTTTGCCATACTTTTTGTCCATATTGTAGTTTTCATAAGTATTATTATAGTGAAGATTTAGCAAAAAGATATTTTGAAAGCTTAAGAGAAGAAATCAAACAAATCAAAGACAAAGGATTTGATTTTACTTCTATGTATGTGGGTGGTGGTACTACTTTGATCAACGAAGAAGAACTTGCTAAAACTTTAGAACTTTGCAAAAAATTATTTAATATTAAAGAAATTTCTTGCGAGAGCGATCCTAATCATATCGAACCTAAAAAGCTAGAAATGTTTAAAGGGCTTATAGATCGTTTAAGTTGTGGTATACAAAGTTTTGATGATGATACTTTAAAAAAAGTAGCAAGATATCATAAATTTGGTTCAAGCAAAGAGCTTCAAGAAAAGCTTTCTAAAGCTATAGGTGTGCTTCCTATTATGAGTCTTGATTTGATTTTTAACTTTCCTTCTCAAACTAAAGAGCAATTACTCAATGATTTAGAAATAGCCAAAAATTTAAAACCTCAACAAATCACAACTTATCCTTTAATGAAATCAAACCTCACAAAAGATAATATCGCAAAAACTCTAGGAGTAAGTTTTAAAGATAATGAATTTGAGTTTTATAAAATCATTATAGATTTTTTCAAAGATTATGAAAGAAATAATGCATGGTCATTTTCTTTAGAAAAAAGTAGCTTTAATGATGAGTATGTAAGTAGCCATCATGAGTATTTAGGCTTGGGAAGTGGGGCTTTTAGCTTTTTAGATGGAGAGCTTTTAATCAATGCTTTTAATTTAAATGATTATTCTAAACTCATCAAAGAAAAGCAAAATGCAAATATTGCTAAAGCTAATTTTGGTAAAAAAGAAATCATCAAATATGTCTTTTTAACTGAAATGTTTGCAGGTAAAATCGAGATTGATAAATTTAACAAAACTTTAGATTGCAATTTAGAAAAAGATCTTTTCATAGAACTTTTAGGTCTTAAGCTAAGTAAAGCTATAAAAAAAGAAAATAATACTTTATACACAAGTGAATTTGGGCGTTATTTGTTTATGGTATTAATGAAAGATTTTTACACCGGTATGGATTTAGTGCGTGCTGTATTTAGAGATAATAAACGCTTACAAGATAAAGAACACATTAATATCATGCAAGAAAATGTTGATCCACTTGATTTTAAAAGTATGGAGTTTAAAGGATAAAAAGCCTTTAAAGGCTTTTTACTAAAATGGTCTTACCACCATCATAATAGCAATAATTATAAATAATATCGTTGGAATTTCATTATAAGCTCTAAAAAATTTCCCACTCTTTTTGCAAGTATCATTTTGAAGTTGTTTTAAATAATAATAATTTTGCAAATGATAAATAATCAAAAGCAAAGCACAGGTTAATTTAGCATGCATAAATCCTGATCCAACCATCAAAACTTTATTTACATGCAACATCAAACTTCCACTTATTAAAGTTACTATCATCGCAGGAGTTTGGATATAAAAATACAATTTTCTTTCTTGAATTTTTACCACTTCTACAAAGCCTTTATTATCTTTATGCTCTGTATGATAGACAAAAAGTCTTGGTAAATAAAACAATCCAGCCATCCAAGAAACAAAAGCTAAATAATGCACCATTTTAATCCACAAATACCAGTCAGTTAAAAAATCTAACATTTTTCTCCTTTTTTATTAAAAATTTCTTTTATTAAAATCAAAGCTACACTAATGTTTATCATCACATCAGCTAAATTAAACACAGCAAATTCAAACCACTTATGCCAAAATACAAAATCCACCACACCTATATGCACAAAGCGATCAAGTAAATTTGAACACCCAGCAGATAGCATAATAGCAAAAGCGATCAAATGTGTTTTAAAAAATTCTTTTTGATAAAGCAAATACGCAAACAAAGCCAAAATAAAAACAAGTTGTATGTATTTTAAATACTCTCCTAAAAATGCAAACATTGAAAAGGCTACACCAGTATTATAGGTTAAAACTAAATCAAAAAATTCACCCTTATACTCAAGCCCTTGCAAAAACAAATACTTACTTACTTGATCTAGTATAAAAACTAAAGCAAAAACAAGCCAAAATTTTAAAGATAAAATTTTAAGCATTCAATGCTTTCATAAAAAAGCTTTCAACAGCTTTCATTTCTTTTTCTAAAAGCTTAATATCTTTTGCTTCAAGTAATAAGCGTATTAAATTTTCTGTACCTGAATACCTAAACAAACTAGCAATTCCTTTTTTTTCTAAATCTTTTTTCAACTCTTCTAAGCCTGCAAGCTTACTTAAGTCTTTTTTCTCTGAAATTTTAAGATTATGCAAAAGCTGTGGGTAAGGTTTAACTTGATTTAAAATTTCACTTGCACTTTTTGCTTCACTTAGCATTAAAGCACTAAATTGTAAAGCAGCTACCAAACCATCTCCAGTTTTTGCATAATCACTAAAAATAATATGCCCACTCTGCTCACCACCAAAATTTCCACCGCATTCTTTGAGTTTTTCAAGTACATATTTATCGCCTACATTGCAAGTTTCATGTGTGATTTTATGTTTAGTTAAAAACTCTTTTAAAGCACCATTGCTCATTATAGTGCTAACTACACTTGATTTTAACTTGCCTTGTTTTTTTAAAAATAAAGCTAAAACACCCAAAAGACTATCTCCATGAGCTACTTCGCCTTTTTCATCCACAACAACCAAACGATCCGCATCCCCATCAAAAGCAAAACCCACATCTGCTCTAAATTTCTTTACCTCTAAAGCTAAATTTAAAGGATGTAAAGCCCCGCAATTTTCATTGATATTTAAACCATTTGGCTTATCATTGATCACAATCACATCTGCACCAAGTTCTTTAAAAACCGTAGGTGCTACCTTATAAGAAGCTCCATGAGCCACATCTAACACAACGCGTAAAGACTTTAAAGTCAACTCTTTAGGAAAAGAATTTTTTATAGAAACAATATATCTTCCTATCACATCATCAATTCTTTTTGCTTGACCAATTTGTGATTTTGTTGTTCTTGCTTCTTCTATGAGTTTATCATTAAAATAAATTTCTTCTATTTTTGCTTCTGCTTGCTCATCAAGTTTATTTCCATGTGCATCAAAAAATTTAATGCCATTATCATAGTAAGGATTGTGTGAGGCTGATATCATAATCCCTGCATCACAACGCATATCTTCAGTTAAAAACGCAATAGCAGGTGTTGGCATAGGGCCTATTTCTATAACATTATAACCTATAGAAGTAAGTCCTGAAACGATAGCATTTTCTATCATATAACCACTTCTTCTTGTATCTTTTCCTACTAAGATATTGTTTGTAAGGGCTTTGTCTTTAAAATAAATTCCAGCAGCCATAGCCAAACGCATTGCTAAAAATGAATCCAAAAACTCCCCCGCTTTACCGCGTACTCCATCTGTTCCAAAAAGTTTCATTTTTTTACCTTTGATTTTAAATAGTGCAATTATAAGTAAAAAAGTTAAGTAATGTATAAATGTGAGAATTTTATAAGCATTAGTTAGTAATAAAAATATATAATTTTTAAAATTTCACTTAAGGAAAATGAATGAAAAAAATCATCGCAGGGGTTGTAGTAGTAATTTTACTAGTTATAGGGTTTTTTACCTCAGCTTCTTATATTAACTCAATCAATGAAAAAATCTTTGCACAAATGAGTCAAGATACAGCATATTATAATGTTGAAGATACTAATTACACTAAAGGACTTTTAAATTCCAAAGGAAGTTTTATAGCTACACTTAATGATTTACCTTATAGTTTTAAAGTGAATGTGGATTTTTCCAATAATTTTTTTGCAAGTAATAATGCTATCGTTTCTATTTTAAATGAAAATGAAGACTTAAAAGGCATTTTTCCAAACGAAGAAATCTTTAAAATCTTAGTTAGCGTCAAAGGTGGTGACATTAACATCAATGCAAAAATAAATGATATTAATTTCACACGCAATGATACAAATTTAGTTTTAAATAATACATCATTTAAGATTATAGGTTCTGATGAATTTGTAAAAAATATGGAACTTAATCTAGGTTATGTTTTATTAGAACAACTATCTCATAAAGAAAAATTAGAAGCAAAAAATATCAAAATTTCTGAATTTCCTATACAAAAATTAAGTTTTAATGATATCTTTAGTCCTAGTAGAAATAGTGAGCAAAATATAAGCATTGATAGTGCTAGTTTTATAAGTTCTATTGCTTTTGACTTTGATAAATTAAAAATTTTTGCAAAAACAGCTCAAAATACTCAAAACGATTATGATAGTGTTTTAAAACTAGATTTAGCTAAATTTAATCTTGCAAATGAAAACTTTATGCTAAATAATATTAATTTAGATATGAATTTTAATAATCTTTCTAAAAAAGCTTATGATAGCTTAATGCAAAATTCAAACACTGATATTTTTTCTATGATGCTTTTGGCAAGTCAGTTTTTAAAAGCAAACCCACAAATCATCTTAAATAATCTAAGTTTTGAAAAAGAAGGTAAAAAATTTGACGCAAATGGGCAAACTATTTTCACTGAAAACAATATAAAATCACAATTTCATGCAAACACAGAAATTCTTCCTAGTCAAATTTGGCCTGATTTTGCAAATTTTGATACTTATTTCGTAGATAATAATGGCTCTTATATGCTTGATTTTATCTATGATGATTCTAATAAAAGTGATGTTACAACTATCATTAATGGTGAAAGACTTACCATAAATCCACAATGACAAATTTAAGCTTAACTTTTCGTCCTAAAACTTTAGATGAGGTTTTAGGACAAGAAAATTTAGTAGAAATTTTTAAAAAATTCATACAAGTTTCAAAACTCCCTCATAGTGTATTTTTTGGCCCAGCAGGTTGCGGGAAGACTTCTTTTGCAAGAGCAATAGCGTATGAGTATAAACTTGATTTTTATGAGTTTGATGGAGGGAATTTTAAACTTGAAGAACTTAGAAAAATACTAAGTAATTATGAAAATTCTTTATATAAACCTTTGATATTTATTGATGAGGTACATAGGCTTTCAAAAACCCAGCAAGAAATGCTTTTAATCCCTTTGGAAAATCAAAAATGCCTTTTCATAGGCGCAAGCACTGAAAACCCCTACTTTACTTTAACTTCAGGCATAAGAAGCAGAAGTATGCTTTTTGAATTTAAAGGTTTAGAGTATAAAGACTTAGAAAAACTTGCCACAAAAGTGCAAGAAAAACTCCAATGTAAAATCGATGATGATGCTAAAGACTTTTTAATCACTTCTAGTGCAAATGATGCAAGAAGCTTTTTAAATTTATGTGAGTTTGCTTTGGCTTTAGATAGCACTCATATCACACTTGAAACTTTAAAAAAATTAAGAGCAAATGTTTTAAGCGATGGCACTTCAAGCAAAGATACACACTATAGACTAGCTAGTTCTATGATAAAAAGTTTAAGAGGAAGTGATGTGGATGCGAGTTTGTATTATCTTGCGAGGTTGATCGATGGGGGTGAAAGTGCGGATTTCATCGCTAGAAGATTAGTGATATTTGCAAGTGAAGATATCTCAAATGCAAACCCACAAGCACTTAATCTAGCCACAAGCACACTCATAGCAGTAAAAAACATAGGCTATCCTGAAGCTAGGATCATCTTAGCTCAATG
The DNA here is from genome assembly GCF_025772605.1 of Campylobacter sp. CNRCH_2016_0050h. Classification (NCBI taxonomy): domain Bacteria; kingdom Pseudomonadati; phylum Campylobacterota; class Epsilonproteobacteria; order Campylobacterales; family Campylobacteraceae; genus Campylobacter; species Campylobacter sp. CNRCH_2016_0050h. The sequence continues at coordinate 20,874 of NZ_JAKMSK010000002.1, forward strand.
TGTAGTATTTTTAGCAAGTTCGCCTAAGTCAAACTCAAGCTATCTTGCTATAAATGAAGCACTAAATTATGTACAAAATAATCCTGCATTAAAAATACTTCCTTATCTTGATAATAATAACCCACAAAGAAAAAACTACCTTTATCCGCATGATTTTGGAGGATGGGTTAAGCAAAGATACCTAGAAAAAGATTTGAAATTTTATCATAGCAAAGGCATAGGTTTTGAAGCACAGCTAGATTTATGGCTAAATGATATGAAAAAAATTAAAAAGTGATTTTAAGCACAATGTAAAAATATTTTTATATAATTTTCATTTTTTGGTTCCGTAGCTCAGTTGGTAGAGCACCACCTTGACATGGTGGTGGTCGTTGGTTCAAGTCCAATCGGAGCCACCATTTTTTATTTCTTTCGATTTCTTTAATTTCCAAAAAATGCTTTCAAAATGCTATATATAAACAAACTAAATGATCTTTGATTTCAATTAATTTCTTTTGTGTTATAATTATTTTCAATTAATTAAGGTCATTATTAGGGTTCTTAAAACCTAATAGGGTTCTTTAAAGGAAAATAATGGCAAACATAGCAAAACAAAGCTTACAAGATAAAGATATTAGAAATTTAAAACCTAGTGATAAACGATACAAAAAAGCTGTAGGTAATCCAAAAGAGCTTTATGTTTTTGTATATCCTAGTGGCCAAAAAACTTTTAGTATTAAAATTAATGACAAATACACAAAACTTAAAGAATTTAGAGAAGGAATTTATAGTGTAGCTGAAGCTAGAAAAGAAGCTATTCAGTTTTTAAAAGAATTTGAAAAATGTAAAGATATACGATTACTAAAAAATGGAAATGATAAATATAAGTTTAAAAACTTATTTATTCTTTATATAGATCAAAAACAAAAAAAATGTCTTAGCGATAGCTATGTTAAAAAAATTATACAAATGGTAGAAAAATATCTCATGCCAAGTTTAGGAAATTTAGATGTAAAAAACATAAAATATAGTGATTTATTATCTATATTTAATGCTATTTATAATCCAAATAATCCTTATACAAGTAGGTTAGAAACCATACACCGTTTAATCAATCATGTTCAGGGTATTTTTAGAATAGCCTTAAAAGATAGATATATTGATTTTGATCCTAGCGATGGCTTAAAAGATAACTTTGCTTCCCCTAAAAGATTTCAAAACAACCATAATATAGATACAAGATACCCTGCCTTAATTCAATCAGAAGATTTAAAAGAATTTATTCAAGATCTAAAGCAAGATAATAGAATGGAAAAACAAACAAAAAGGGCTTTGTATTTACAAATTCTTAGTATCAATAGACCTTTTAACACTGCTAGTGTAAAATGGGCTAATATTGATTTTGAAAAACAAATTTGGACTATACCAGCAAATGAAACAAAAACAAAAATTGCACATGAAATTCCACTTACAAAAACAATGATTAAGGTATTAAAAGAGCAATTTTTATTTAGCGGAGAAATTAGCGATTTTGTTTTTCCTGCACAAACCATACAAGGACATATTAATAGAGATAGCATAGGTAAAGCCATTAAAAATTTAGGAGGTAAAAATAAATGGCATAAGCGAGCTAGTTCTCATGGTTTTAGAGCTACATTTAGAACTATTTGCTCTCAACATAAGGCGGAGCTATTAAAATTAAATATTAGCGAAGAAGTTATTGAAAGTGTTTTAGCACATAAAGAACTTAATCAAATAAAATTTTCTTATGAAAGAGAAAAAGCAACCATCATTCAAAAAAGAAAACTTTTACAATGGTATGATGATTATTTAAATAATTTAGAATTTTTAGGAATATAAATATATTAATTTTATTTCTCATAATTATTTTTATACTCTTTTTAATTTCATTAAAAAGAGTATAAAACCTTATATTACAAAACTTGAAATAGATTATAAAATTTTCTTTTTACTTTCTGTAGGAAAATTATCCATAAAATCAAATTTTTTAGATTATCAAATTTTTAGAATGTTTAATATAATTTTTTAATATTCAATACTTCTTTACCTTATAAAAGCTTTCCTAACTCATTGTAAATAAGCCCTTTATTCATTTCTATTCTTTAGTAAATAAATCATACTTCAAAATAAAATTTACCTTTTATAATTGCTAAAATGTCTACACAATCACTAAATTCGCTATTATAAAATTTTATTTCTTCTCCACTCATAGTTTTAAGTATTATTTTATCAAACTCATGAAAATATTGAACTATAAGAATATTTTCTTTGTAATTAATGATGATTTTATCTCCATTTTCAGCATTTTTATTACTTGATACAACTAAAATATCACCATTTTTTGCATAAGGCTCTAATTCATTATGTTTTACTTTTAAAAAACACAAATCAAAATATCCCATACCATCAAATAAATGATTTAAAAATAATGATTTTATATTAAATGTTTCTAAATATTTTCCATCTATATAGTTTTTAACTCCATCACATATAGCACAAATACTTTCTTCTATTTTCTTAAATTCAAGTTTTTTACTTATATCTATATTGTATTTTTTAAAGGCCTCACTTAGCGTCATATCAGAATCAAAGTATTCAAACCCTATCCCTGTTGCTTGCAAAATTTTCCATTTTGCACCTTGAGTAATGGAATTTACATTGTTTTCATAAGAATTGATACTACCTTTCGTAATACCTACTTTTTCTCCAAATTCTCTTTGGCTTAATCCGTAAGCATTACGCAAATCTCTTAATTTTTCACCTATCGTTTTCATAAAATATATTCTACAATAAAATAATTTTAAAGAAAATAAAAAAATTTAATGATAATTATTGACAATTTTTAGAAAATAAATTATTATTTTATGAAAATATAAAGGATAGTACATGCAAATTATAGAACCAAAAAACAAAAATTTTTTAACCCCTAAGCAATTAGAATGCGAATTTGGAATTAGTCTTAGTAAACAATATAAAATGCGTATGCAAAAAAATCAAAATCAAGCTAACTCCTTGCCTTTTATTAAATTAGGAAAAACAATTCTATATAAAAGAAGTGAGATTGAAATATGGCTAGATAAAAACATGGTCAAAGGGAATTTATGAATTCTATAAAGAGCAACAAGCTACTACTTGATATTGTTTTTGAAAAGAATTTCAAGCAAGTAAATATAGAAAAACTAGAAAACATTGATTTTGAATGGCTGATAGATAGTTTTCTTGTAAAACAGTCTTTAGTAATGTTTTATGCTAGTGCAGGAAGTGGTAAGAGTTATTTTATGTTATATTTAAGTAAATATCTACTTGATAATAACAAAGTAGATCGTATATTTTATTTTGATGGCGATAATAATGAAAGAATATTGAAAGAACGAAAAGGAAGTGAATTTTTAAAAAGTTCAAATTTTTATTATTTTTTTTCTAACAATACAAATAAGTTTAGTCTTTTTAGAGATTTAAAAAAAGCTAAAGATTTAAAAAACACATTAATTGTAATTGATAGTATTAGAAATTTTATTCAAGATGATTTTAATAAAGACTTTACAATGATTAAGGTTTTTGATGAATTGCAAAAAATAAGAGATAATGGAGCTACTATTATTTTTCTGCATCATCAACCAAAGCAAAAACCAGATGAAAATAATAAAGCCTACAAAGGTGCAACAACTTTTTTAGATAGTGTGGATGAAGGATATTTTTTACATAAAAAAGATATTAAAACAGACGAAGAGTTTGTCATTCTTTTAGAGCCTCAAAAAAGAAGATTTGCTACAAAATCTCAGGCATTTAAAATAAACACATTAAATTTAGAATTTGAATTTGTGGATTATTTAGAATTCGCAGAAAATCATAAAACACAAATTACCCTTAATCTCGTTAAAGAAATTCTTAATGAAAACAAAAATGGTATTTGTCAGCAAGATTTAGCAAGTAAAATCAAAAAGAAAATTGAACAAGATTATGTAGAAATAGTAGGTAGAAATGCTTTATGGAAACTGCTAGATAAATATAAAAACATTTATTGGAGTATTTTTTATGAAGCGCAAGAAAAAGGTGGAAAGAAGAAAATTTTTAAGACGCTATAGACATAATATATATTTTAATTATGATCTATAAATTAAAATATACAAAAAAAGAAATTTATAAATAAAATCTTCAAATTAATCTGTCGCTATATGGCAAAGACTTTATAAATTTTTCTATAAAATCAAAATCTGGTACAAATCCATTTTTTGAAAATTTGTGTTCATTGTCTATAAAAGGTCTTGAATTATCAATCTTCTTTATTGGCAATTTAATGTAAAAATCCTTATTGTAATGTGTATTTAATTCTCTTCCAAAAGCAACATATTTTGTTTTACATTCATATCTTATTAATGTTGATATAAAAAGTTTAACATAAATTGACATCAATTCTTTTTCTTGCAATATTGCTACATTTTGTGCAGTATAGAAGGGCTCTTTTTGAATATAACACGAACCTAAAAAACTTCCTCCCAAAGACAATGTTATTAAACCCGGTTTTAATGGCTGAATTACTTTTCCATTCTTATCATAAGCAACATCAACAACATCAACGACTCCATTGTTTTTACTATCTCTTGATACAAAATTAACTGTTGGTTTAAATTTTGTCGTTGATGAATAATCAATTCCATTTCCCATATAGCAATAAAATAAATCCTTTATATAAAATTTCTGCCATTCATATATTTGCAAATCGATTAGAAGATTTTCCTTTATATGCGTTGTAATATTTCCACTTTTTAAAGTTTTAATATATTTTTCCATAAAATCAAAATCTGGTTCTATACTATCTTTTGTTTTTACAGGAAGAGGAATAATTGTATTCCAAACTTTATTATTTTTAGGCTTAGAACCATAAGTGTATCTTATTTGCTCCTTTTGTAAAATAGAACAAATAAATATTGCGATTTCTTTATTTAACCACTTTGCAACTAAAACTTCAACATCTGTAGAAACAGCAATAGGTTCATCATGATAAAAGCAATCAAAACATTTACCATTTGTAGATACAGTTATACATTTTTGAGTAAAAGGTTCTACATCACAAAATGTTGAACAACCATTTTCATCTGAACTTGAAGAAATAAAAGCTATATTTCCTTTTTTCTTTGGTATAGAGGAATGTTTTTTTATACTTGCCTTTTGAAAAATATCCGCTACTTTAAATTTTTTCCATTCTTTAATATTTAATTCCATTATTATTCTTTTACAAAATTATTTTTTACAAGATACGATAAATAGTTATTAAGTGTAATTTGAAAATCTTTTTTTGATAATGTACTATAATCAATATCCATGTATGCTTCTGCAAACCATTCATCATCAGCACCTACTTTTTGCATAACAGATAAACCTGCAACTTCTTTCTTATTGCGATATAAATCAAGCCATTTCTTTTCAATTTTTTGCCATAATGGTATGCCATCGCTATCTAATTTTTCAACCCTTCCAAGTCCTTTTCTTTTTTCCAATCCATCATCTCTAAAATAACCAAAAAATGTTTTTTTGTCAGATTTGCTGTGTTTTTGTGATAAATCAAAAATCATGCAACAGACAATAGCATTTGCACCTGGATAAAAAATATCTATTGGTAATGAAAAAACTGCATCTAGTGTATAATTATCTAACATCTTTTTTTTGAATTTTGCAATTTCACCTTTATCTCCTTTTGCAACCTGCATAGGCAACAACACAGCTAATTTGCAAGGTTTTGATACATGTCTTGCAATCCACTCAACAAAATGAAGTCCTTTTGTAGGATCTTCATCTTTGGCTTTTGTTCCTTTCTTGCTCTTCCAAGTTTTTACATATTCAGGTGAACAACTTTTGCGGGTAGCGTTATAAGGAGGATTCATCAAAATTGCATTTATATTTGCATCTTGTATCCATTTTGCTTTATCAAACATTGAACTTAAAACAATATTTGAATTACCATCTCCATGAATTAACATATTTGTAGTGGCCAAACCAAATGCTGTTTCCTCTACTTCAATACCATAAACTTGCCTTTCTTTGGCTTTTTCTCTTTCTTCTTCAGTATCACAATCATCCATTATATCAGTCATTGCTCTAACCAAAAATGCTCCACTACCACAGCAAGGATCCAAAACTCGAGAATTTTTATTTATACCTATTGCTTTACTCATAAAAGAGCAGATATGATCTGGTGTAAAAGCCTGATTTTTATCATCTTTTCCTACAAATTTATTAAAAGTTGTAAAAAATAAATTTAACAAATCTTGTCCCGCTGTATTTTTATCATTTATATGTGGTAAAATTTCATTTTCAATAAAGCTTAGAATCTCTTTTAACTCATCGTAGCTTAAATCTAAAACAAATTGGTCTTCTAAAACCTTTCTGTTTAAAATAGCAAGCTTTTCTGCTTTATTTAAATTTTTTACAAGCAAACCTTCTAAAATTGATTTTATATCATTAATAATTATTTCTTTTTTTGAAATAGTTTTACCATTTTCAATTAATTTATCTTTTACTCCTTTATAAACTAAACCATTTTTCAAAGCCAACAAACAAGTTCCTACAAATTGGCTTCTTAGTTTTTCCCGTATACCATAACTATGAAGCTTTTCATTTAACTTCTTTGTAGAATTTATTACTTTGTTTTTATTATTTACCTTTCCAAAATAAATATTTTCATAATATTCAAAATCTTTAATTATTTTTTCGTCTACTATTCTATGAATATCGTCTATAATAACTGAACCGCCATACCAAACCCACACATCTTCACCTTCTGTTTCAGCTAAAATTGCAACAATTTTATTTTCGCTATATTCTTTTTCATATCTAACATAAGCAGAAAGTTGTTCTTGATATTGTTTCATATCCTTTAAAGAAAAATTCTTTTTTGTTTCAACTAAAATTGTAAGTCTATCATTTGCAAATCTCATATCTAAATTTTTATATTTTCTAGTTTCATTGCTATTTTGATAATCTTTTATATTTTTACCAATACTTTTTAATGCTTTAGAATAACTAAATTCGTCTGCTTCCAAATTACTTGTAAAAAAAATTTTTCCTATTTTTTCAATAATATCATTTCTTTTCATAATTTTATATTTCCTTTTATATATTACATATCAATTTTTTACACGATTAATATTAAGAGTTTTGTTTTTTGTAATTTTTATCTAAATATATTTTTTTATTTTATCAATCCACATTAGTGTTTAATCATAAAATTGTAACAAATAGAAGATCGAAAATCAATAATGAACTTTGAACTTAGATATATCTAGATAAATATAATATTATGAAATAAATATTTATATTAATTTAAAATAACCTCACGTGCTATAAAATATAAAGTTAAGACAACTAGTAATCTTGCTTCATACAATATCATTCTAAAAAACTACTGAGCCTCGCAGAGAATATTTTGCTATTTACTAAAAAAATGGTGTCATTTTTTGGAGTAAATAGCTATCCTGCTTTTACTAAAATTTTCATCTTAATTTTTATATTTATAAGACAAAATATTTTATACTTGTAATTAAATAAAAATCAAAAAAGGAATGTTATGAATTTTAATTATCCAAATATAAAAAGACTAGAATCTATTTTAAATGAAACATCATTTCATCAAATTTATAATTTATGGATAAATAAACAAATTTCTCACTATGCTTTAAAAATATTAGAAAGATGGGCTGAAAATTATCCAAATACAATCAAAACTTTAGGAATGTCAGATCTAATGACTTTGGTATTACCACAGGAAAAAATGGAAATTGAAATTTTATCTAGTGCAAATTCAAAAAAACAAATAGAAAATGGTTTAACTACTATGGAAATATTACAAGAAGCAGAAATAGATTTGAACTATTATATAAAAACAAATCCTCAACTTTATTCTCCACTTTTTCAAGAAACCATGCAAGAAGATAAAGTACAAAAACTAGAAAAAAATATTAACGATGACTACTGGAAATTACAAACACAAATCATGGATTTACAACATGAAATAAAAAATTTAAATTAGTTAGTAATTTAGAACTATCAATAAATCACAGAATGCATAAATACTTAAAAAGTATGTATTGTAATTAATATAATACTACTATAAAATGTAGCTTTATTCTATTTTTATAAAAATTAAAAAGAGAATAAAAAGAACCAAAAAGAAAAATAAAAAATTTTCTTATTAAATTATCAGGATAAAAAGTTATAATAATCTCATCAGAGGAGGATAGTGGCGGAATGAGACCCTCTCCTTTGATTAACCTGCATTAAAAATTCTACAAATAGCTTTACTTTAAAATTTTGGCTTATTTTTTAATCTTCTTATTAAAATAAGAAGATATAATTTTATTAGAGGGGGATAGTGGCGTATTCGAGTGACCCTCCCCTTTTTATATTTTAAATAGGGTTCTTTTTGGGGTTCTTTAAAAAATATAAAAAACTGCAAATATCTAAAAATAAGCCTTTATAAATATTAGTTAAAACTCAATCGGACCACCATTTTTTATTTCTTTCGATTTCTCTTATTTAAAGCACAGATTTAAAACTATTTATAAGATTTTTATTGATGATTTTATATAATATATTATAAATAAAAATAAAAGGAAAGCATCATGAATCAAAGTCAATTCCAACCCATTATCAACTTCATATGGAGTGTGGCAGATGATTTACTTCGTGATGTTTATGTAAAGGGCAAATACCGCGATATTATTTTACCTATGACGATTATAAGAAGAGTAGATGCAGTTTTAGAACCTACAAAAGATAAAGTTCTCGAAACTTACGACACTTATAAAGATAAATTTGAAAATTTAGATTTTATACTAGGTGGAAAACAAGGAAATAACCTAGGCTTTTCTAATTATTCTAAATTTAGCCTACAAACCCTTCTAAATGATCCAAAAAATATCAGAATAAATTTTGAAAATTATTTGGATTGTTTTAGTGAAAATATCAAAGATATCATCTCAAAATTCAAATTCAAAAACCAACTTGACACCCTAGAAGAATCAAACATACTTTTTGGAGTGATAGAGAGATTTTGCTCACCTAGGGTAAATTTTGGCATAGAAGATATCTTAGATGAAAAAGGAAATGTTATCCACAAAGGCTTAAGCAACCTTGGCATGGGGTATGTTTTTGAAGAGCTCATTCGTAAATTCAACGAAGAAAACAACGAAGAAGCCGGAGAGCATTTTACTCCAAGAGAGATCATAGAGCTTATGACCCACCTTGTATTTTTACCCGTAAAAGAACAGATCAAAAAAGGGACATGGCTTATTTATGATAATGCTTGCGGAAGCGGTGGAATGCTCACAGAGTCAAAAGAATTCATCACAGATCCTGATGGCCTTATACAATCAAAAGCAAACATCTATCTTTACGGACAAGAAATCAACCCCGAAACCTACGCCATATGCAAAGCAGATATGCTAATAAAAGGCGAAGATCCAGATCATATAAATTTGGCTCCACTTTAAGCAATGATCAACAAGATAAAAAATTTGATTTCATGCTTAGCAATCCACCTTATGGCAAGTCTTGGGAAAATGATCAAAAAATTCTAGGCATAGAAAAGAAAGGTTCAAATTCAACTTGTACTGATTCAAGATTTAGCGTAGGTATCACAAGCAAAAGTGATGGGCAAATGATGTTTTTGCTCAATATGCTTAGCAAGATGAAAACAGATACCCCTTTAGGCTCTCGCATCGCAAGCGTACATAATGGCTCATCACTTTTTAACTCAGATAGTGGCATGGTAGCCATAAGAAAACACATCATAGAAAAAGACTATCTTGAAGCTATAGTCGCTCTACCTACAAATATGTTTTACAATACAGGAATTCCTACTTTCATATGGATCATCACCAACAAAAAGCCAGAAATAAAAAAAGGCAAAGTCCAGCTTATAAACGCTACAAGCGAAGAGTATTTTTCAAAAATGAAAAAGTCTTTAGGCTCTAAACAAAATCAAATGACAAAAGAACATATAGAAAAAATCACTAAGTTATTTTTAGAAAATGTTCCTAACAAAGACTGCAAAATTTATGACAATGAAGACTTTGGCTATATTAAAATCACCATAGAAAAACCAAAAAGTATAGAAGTTTTAAAAGATGATGAAAAATTTGCAAAATTCAAAGACAAAGACAAAATCTTAGAAAAATTACAAGAATTAGAGCAAAACCCGCAAGATTTTGAAGATAGAAACGAATTCATAAGCTTTTTAGATGTAAAACTCAAAAAAAGCGAAGAAAACTTCATCATCGATAGTGACAAAACCAACAACACCGAAAAAATCCCACTCAAAACAAACATACAAAGCTACTACGACACAGAAGTAAAACCCTATGTGAAAAATTCTTGGATAGCTTGGGATAGTGCCAGTGTAGGTTATGAAATACTTTTTAACAAATACTTTTATACCTATACTCCACCAAGAAAACTAGAAGAAATAAACAGCGAATTAGAAAAGCTAGAAAAAGAAGTACAAGATCTTTTAAAAGAGATCATGCAATGAAAAATTTCAAAGATAGTGGTATAGAATGGCTTGGGGAAATTCCGCAGCATTGGGAAATTAAACCATTAAAAGCAGTTTTTAATCAAAGAAATGAACAAAATACAAATTTGAAATTACACACTATTCTTTCTTTAATTAAAGATATCGGTGTAGTTCCTTATGAAGAAAAAGGCAATATAGGTAATAAATCAAAAGAAGATTTGCAAAGCTATAAAATTGCAAGAATTAATGATTTAGTATTAAACAAAATGAATGCCGTAATTGGTTCTTTAGGAGTTTCTGCATATAATGGTTTAGTTAGTCCTATTTATTTGGTTTTTTATATAAATAGTCCAAAATATTTAATGAGTTATTATTCTTATTTATTTCAAATTAAAAATGTACAAAAATTTTTAAAAATATATGCTTATGGCATTATGGAAATTAGAGAAAGTATAGATTATTTAGATTTTAAAAAAATGTCTTTGCCTGTCCCACCACTAAAAGAACAAGAACAAATCGCAAATTTTTTAGATGAAAAATGTGAGCAGATAGCAAATTTCATAGAGAAAAAAGAAAAACTCATTAGCCTTTTAAAAGAACAAAAGCAAGCCTTGATAAACGAAACCATCACAAAAGGACTTGATAAAAATGTAAATTTCAAAGATAGTGGCATAGAATATCTTGGCGAAATTCCACAGCATTGGGAAATAAAAAAGCTTAAAATGCTTTTTATACTTGGCAACGGATTAAATATAACTAAAGCAGATTTTGTTTCTTATGGAATACCTTGTGTTAGTTATGGTGAAATTCATTCTAAATACCCTTGTCGTCTTAATGCCACTATCCATACATTGCCATTTGTGAGCAAAACACATCTTGCAGATAAACCACAATCACTTTTACAAAAAGGAGATTTTGTCTTTGCAGATACTTCTGAAGATATAGAAGGTTCAGGAAATTTTACAAGCATTCAATCCGATAGACCGATTTTTGCAGGATATCACACAATAACTTTGAAATCTAAAGGCAAGATCAATTCTTTGTATTTTTCATTTTTATTTGATTCTATATTTACAAGAAATCAAATAAGAAAAGAAGTTTGCGGAGTAAAGGTTTTTAGTATCACAAAATCTATTTTAAAAGAAGTGCAGTGTCTTATCCCTTCATTAAAAGAACAAGAACAAATCGCAAATTTTTTAGATGAAAAATGTAAAAAAATAGATTTATTGATAGAAAAAACCGAAAAACAAATAAAACTCATAAAAGAATACAAAACCACACTCATAAACCAAGCCGTATGCGGTAGGATTAATTTATAAAAGGAGAAAAGATGATTACCAAAATTTCTATGAAAAATGTAGCGAGTTATAAAGATGAAACAACTCTAGAAACAAATAAACGCATTAATTTGATTTATGGTTTAAATGGAGCAGGAAAAACGCAAATTTCTAAATTTTTAGCAAATCAAAATGATGAAAACTTTAAAGATTGTAAAATAGAAGGTTTAAGCAATAAGCAACAAATTTTAGTTTATAATCAAGATTTTATTGAAAAAAACTTTTATGATACAGACAAACAGCAAGGAATTTTTACACTATCTGAAGAAAATACAAGCATAAAACAAGAAATTGAAAATTTACAAAAAGAATTAATAAAATTAAAATCTAACCAAGATGAAAATGAAAGAAAATTAAAAGAAAAGCAAAAAGATATAATAAAAATAGAAAATGATTTTAAAGATGATATTTGGAAAATCAAGCAAAATCATAGTGATAATTTTAAAGATTTTTTTGAAGGAAAAATGGGAAGCAAAGATAGTTTTCTTGATTTTATAAATCCGAAAATAAAAGAATTTTTAACTCTTGATACAATAAATCAAAATATAAATTTAGAAGAATTAAAGAAACAATATAGCATTCTTACTGACACAACACAAATTAAATTAGAAAATATCAATGAAATTTCAAATATAGAATTTAAAAATATAGAAAATAACTTAATATTTAATGAAATAATAGTAGGTAATCAAGATAGTATTATCGCAGATTTAATTAATAAGCTAGGAAATGAAGATTGGGTAAAAGATGGTTTTGATAAGTATGTTTTACAAGATTCTCAAGCTTGTCCTTTTTGTCAAAAAGATACAATCACTCAAGAATTTAAAAGCTATTTAGAGGATTATTTTGATAAAACATATGAAGAAAGAATAAAAGAATTGGAAAAATTAAATGATGAATATCAAAATTTATTTTCAAATATACCAAGTATAGAAACTTTTTATAGAAGAGATATTTTAGATAATGAAGATTTGGAATTTGAAAAATTATATTTTCAAGTAAAATTAAAACTTGAAAAAAATATTAGAAAAATTCAAGAAAAGATTAAAGAACCTAGCAAAAAAATAGAATTAGAAAAAACCAAAGAACTATTTCAAAATTTAAATAATTATCTTAAACAAATACAGCAAAAAATCATAGAATTTAATAGCAAGTTAGAAAATCCAGAAGACGAACGAGAAAAACTAGAAAAACAATTTTGGGAATTTGCGATTTTTGAAAAAAAAGAGATTATAGAAAAATACAACAAAAATAAAAAGGAACAGGAAATAAACAAAGGAGTTTTAGATAAAGAAAATCAAACTATCAAAGATAGCATACAACATATAGAAAATACCATAAAAGAAAAACAAAAAGAGGTAATTAATATCCAAGAAGCAGTTGATAAAATAAATAACTATTTAAAAGATTTAGGAATTTTAAGTTTTTATATCAAAGTTCAAGATGATGAAAAACAAGAATACATTATCGTAAGAGAAGGAGAAAATAAACCTAGTTTTAAAACCTTAAGCGAAGGTGAAAAAACTTTAATTTCATTTTTGTATTTTTTACAGCTCTGTCAAGGCAAAAAAGAAAAAGATGAAGCAATTTTAGATAAAATTATCGTGATTGATGATCCTATTTCTAGCCTTTCTTTTAATTATGTTTATAATATAGCTCAACTCATTAAAGAAATATTTTTACGCAATAAAGATAGCAACTATAAACAAATTTTTGTTTTAACACACCATTTGTATTTTTTTAAGGAATTAATAGGATTTAAAGAAGATTATAAAAAAGATATTTACACTTTTAGAATTGGAAAAAATGAAAATTATATATCTCATATCGATACAATGAAAGAAGATGAAATTTTAAATGACTATCAAGCTTATTGGCAAATTTTGAAAGATTATAAAGAAGGTAAAATTCATGTTATATTAATTCCTAATACTATGAGAAATATTTTAGAATATTTTATTGGTTTTATCCAAAAAAATAAAATTGATATAATAAAAAACATAGAAAATGAAGATAAAGAAAAGAAATTTGAACCTTTTTGTCGGTATATCAATAGAGAATCTCATTCTTTTATGGGTAATATGTCAGATGCAAAAGAAATTGATATCGATATGTTTTTTGAAGCATTTAAAAAAGTATTTGAATATTTGGGACATCTTGAACATTATGACATAATGATGAAAAAAGGAAACTAGCAATGACTAACTACCAAGAGAAAGATTTAGAAGATTTCATAGAATCATATTTGTTAGAAAACCATGCTTATATCAAAAGAACAAATGAAAATTACGATAAAAATTTATGTTTAGATGCAGAGCTTTTTGAGAATTTCTTACAAGCTACGCAAAGTGTAGCATTAGAAGAGCTTAAAAAGCGTTGTGGGCAAAATTATAAAAAAGAAATTTTAAGTCGCCTTATATCTCAAATCAAAACCAAAGGTATAGTAAAAGTCTTGCAAAGCTATGTGGAGATCAAAGGTATTAAAATTTACCTAGCCTTTTCAAAACCAAACACTAGTGCAAACGAAGAAAGCATGAAAAAATACGAGCAAAACAACCTTTCTATCATACGCCAACTTCACTATAGCACGCAAAATAAAAACTCCCTTGATATGGTGATCTTTTTAAATGGCTTGCCCCTTATCACTATAGAACTTAAAAGCCATTTCACAGGACAAAATGTCTTTCATGGTATAGATCAGTATAAAAAAACCAGAAATCCAAAAGAAGCTATATTTAGCCTTACTATAGTGCATTTTGCACTAGATAATGATCTTTGCTATATGAGTACAAAATTAGAGCAAGATGCGACTACATTTTTGCCTTTTAATCTTGGTTTAAACAATGGTAGTGGCAAAATAGGCTTAGCAAATGGAGCAGGCAACCCACCAAGTGATGGCATAAAAACAGCTTATTTATGGGAGAAAATCTTTAAAAAAGATACTTTGCTAAATTTATTTTTTAATTTTGTGCAAGTTGTGAAAAAAGAAAACGAAGAAATCATCATATTTCCTCGATACCATCAATTTGATGTAGTAGAAAAACTACTCGCCCATGCAAAAGAAAACGGCACAGGGCAACGCTACTTGATACAACATAGTGCAGGAAGTGGCAAGAGTAATTCTATATCTTGGCTTGCACATAATCTCGTAAGCTTGCATAGACTTGAAAAAAACATCTTTGATTCTATCATCGTAGTAACCGATAGAAAAGTGCTTGATAGACAAATAAGAGAAAATGTAAAATCTTTTTCACAGAAGACAAAAGACCTAGTCGAAGCCATCACTCATGGAAGCAAACAGCTTAAAAATGCTTTAGAAGAAGGTAAGAAAATCATCATCACAACCATACAAAAATTTCCTTTCATTTTAGATGAGATCAAAACTTTAAAAAGCAAAACTTTTGCTATCATCATCGATGAAGCACACTCTAGCCAAAGCGGAAGCAATGCTCAAAAAATGGCTGAAGTCATAAGAAGCAAAAGCTATGATGAAAGTCAAAATTTAGATGATGAAATTTTAGAAATCATAAAAAATAAAAAACTCCAAAGCAATGCTTCTTATTTTGCATTTACCGCTACGCCTAAGCCAAAAACCTTAGAAATGTTTGGTATGCCTTGTGATGTTAATGGAGAGCAAATGTTTATCCCTTTTCATCTTTACTCTATGAAACAAGCCATAGAAGAAGGTTTTATACTTGATGTATTAAAAGGCTATACAACTTATAAAAGTTATTATAAACTCATATCTTGCACAAATGACAATCCAAAATACGACAAAAAAAGAGCAAACGCAAAATTAAAAGCCTATGTCCAAAACAATATAAAAACAATCGAACAAAAATCACAAATCATGTGTGAGCATTTTTTCCAAAATAGCTTTAAAAAGATAAATGGCAAAGCAAAAGCTATGGTTGTAACAAGCTCAAGAGAAAATGCTGTGAAGTATTATCTTGTTTTTAGAGAGTATTTAAGAAAAAATTATCCACATTTTAAAGCTATAGTGGCTTTTTCAGGTGAAGTAAATTTAGAAGGTGAAATTTATAGCGAAAGTGGCTTGAATGGTTTTTCAGAAAATGCTTTAAAAGATGAGTTTAAAAAATATGAGTATCGTTTTTTAATCGTTGCAGAAAAATACCAAACTGGCTTTGATGAGCCATTATTGCATACGATGTATGTAGATAAAGCATTAAGCGGAGTAAGTGCAGTACAAACTCTATCAAGACTAAACCGAACTTGCAAAAACAAAGAAAATACTTTCGTGCTAGACTTTGCAAACACCCATGAAGATATAGCAAAATCTTTTAGTGTATTTTATGAGCAAACTTACTTAAGTGAAGCTACAGATGATAATAGAATTTTTGATTTAAAAGCAAATCTAAATGAATATGAAATTTACACCCAAGAAGAAATAGATGATTTTACAAATGCCATTTTAAAAAATGAAAAAGAAAATGTCATTCATTCAAAATTAGACACAATGTTAACTAGATTTGATCAAAAAAGCGATGATGAAAAATTAGATTTTTATAATAAAGCAAGGACTTATCTTAAAGAGTATTCTTTTTTAGCTCAAATATTACCCTATGAAGATATAGAACTTGAAAAGCTTTATATACTACTTAAAAAACTTACTAGTAAAATTATCTTACCTAAACCAGAGGACTTAGCTAAAGGAATTTTAGATAATGTGGATTTTGATAGTTATCGCTTACAACTTGATAAAACACAAGATATCATTTTACAAGGAAATGGAGAGCTAAAACCTTCTTTTGCAAATGGTTCGAGTAAAAGTGCCGAAGCTGAATTAGAAGAGCTTTCAAACATCATTAAAGATTTTAACAATAAATACGCAAATATAGACTTTAACGAAAGCGACAAAATAGCTAAAATCTTATATGATATAAAAGATGATATAGCAAAAAATGAAGAAATACTCGAAACCTTTAACAAATCAGGTATGCAAAATTCGCGCATTAGATTTGATGAAATTTTAGAAGACAAAATTCAAGATCTTTTAAATTTAAATTTGGAACTTTTTAAACAATTTACTCAAAATAATGACTTCAAAGACAAAATAGCAAATACAATGTTTAATATGATCTATGAAAATGCAAAATGATATCTAGGTAGTTTTACCAAACTACCTATTTTTACATATACTTTAACAAATTTGTAAATTCTTGAATTTCTTTTTCTTGATCTAAGATGATTTTTTTAGCAATATCAGTGATAGTTTTGTCTTTAGAGTAAAATAAAATTTGTTTTGAAGCATCTACTGCACCTTGATGATGTGCTATCATCGCTTCTAAAAAGTCTTTATTGATGTTTTTGCTTTCTTTAACCGAACTCATTAAAATCATCATTTTTTGCATTAACTCTTTTTCTTCTTGGACAAATTTTTTATAAGTTTCTTCATCAATTTGAGTTTTTGTATAAAGATTTTTATCTAGAATTTCTTGAAATTCTTGGATTTCTTTTTCTTGAGCTTTTATGATATTTTGAGCGATTTTTTTCATCTCTTCACTTTTTGTATGTTCTAATAAAAGCTTAGATGAGTCAATAGCACCTTGGTGATGTGGAATCATATTAGCTAAAAAATCTCTTTCTATGTCATTGCTTTGTACTAAAGGATTTTTCATCATAGGTTCATGCATACTCATCATGATTTGTGATGAAATACTTCCAGAAGCTCCATGATGAGCATGATGAGAATTTGCAGCAAATAAAGTACTTGCTAAAACTAAACTTGAAACTATAGTTTTAATTTTCATTTTTTTCCTTTTTTTAAAATAACTTTGGAATGTTATAAAAATTATATAAACTAAAATTAACAAAGAAAAAAACATTTTTTTGTTATAATCTATAATACTAAAAAAAATAATAAGGATGTTATATGCTAAAAGAACTACTTGAAATAAAAAAAGAAATGGAACCTATAATTCATGATTGTTCAGTAAAAATTCAAGTAGCCGCAAGAGAAGTAATCGTAAGAAAAAGAGAATATGAAATCTATGGTCCTATGATAGATAGAGTATATCTTGATAATGCTATATATATAAAAGTTTTTGGTAGTGGGCGTGATACTAAAAGCACTAAAGTAGATATTAAAAATGGACTTTATATGGTTTATGTAGCACCTGATAAACCTACTAATCAAGAAATTATGAATAAACTAAAAATAGCATTTGAAAGTATAGATAATAAATTCATCTCAAGAATTTTAGAACTCAATAGAAGAATGAAAGAAGTGATTAACAAAACTCAAGCAACCCTAGCAAAAGCATCAAATATGAATGTTTTGATAGAAACAAATCTAGGCGAAGCTACCGCGGCACATAAATTTGTAATAACTATTAAATATTTAAAAGATAATCAAAAATTAGAATTAAAAAATTCAAAATCTGCAGGAAGTTTTAGAGATACCAAAAATCATATCAACCTAGTAGTAGAAAAAAATACTGATTCTGCTGTATGTGAAAAACTTCTACATGATGTTGAAATTTATTTTATAGGAAATGGAAAGTAAAATCACTTTTTTACTCTCAAATTTGCTAAATGCGTCAAAGCTACTGCGATAGCATCGGTAATATCAAGTGGCTTGATGTCTTTTGAAATTCCAAGTAATCTTTTTACCATAAAAGCTACTTGCTCTTTAGTAGCTTTTGCTTTACCTGTTACGGTTTTTTTCACTTGTAAAGGTGTGTATTCTGCAAATTCTCCATGAATTTGTAAGATTTTTAAACTCAAAGCTCCACGAAATTGTGCTAGTTTTAGAACCGTTTTTGGATTATAAGCAAAAAATATATCTTCTATAGCTACCTCATCAAACTGATGATTTTTAAAGATTAGATCAAGTCCTTCACATAATTCTGTGATTTGATACTGTAAATCATTGGGTTTGATTTTGATAAGTCCTGCTTCTATGAGTTGATTTTTATTATTTATTTTTTCTACAATAGCATATCCACAATATCTAGAACCAGGATCTATCCCTAAAACTTTCAAACTTTTCACCTTTTTATTCACATAGATGTGAAATTTAAATTTTTATGTGAATAATTTTAACCATTTTTTATAAAAAATAAGCTAGAATTTTAAGTTTTACATCATAATTTATAAGAATAATAATGAATATAAAAGATTTTTTACTTGAATTTAAAACTGAAATTAGCAATAACGAATACAATACTTATATTTCTCACTTACAATTTAGTGAAAAATTAAGTAAAAATAATATCTTAGTATTTATCGCACCAAATCATTTTTTGGCTAAATTTATACAAACAAAATACGCACAAAAACTAGCTTATTTTTATGAAGTAAAAACAGGGATTAACCCTCAAGTTAAAATCATTACAAATGATCAAAAGATAGAGAAAAAACATTTTTCTACAGATATTTCACAGATTAAATTTCAAAGTACTATTTTAAATCCTTCTTTTACTTTTGAAAGCTTTGTTGTAGGAGATTCTAATCAATTTGCCTATGCAACTTGCAAAGCTATTACCGATAAAAGCAAACTTGGAAAATTATACAACCCCATCTTTATCTATGGCCCTACAGGACTTGGAAAAACTCACTTGCTTCAAGCTGTCGGAAATGTGTGCTTAGATAATGGATATAAGGTTATTTATGCTACAAGTGATAATTTTATCAATGATTTTACCATGCATTTAAATAACAAAACTATGAGTAAATTTCATGAAAAATACAAAAATTGTGATGTCTTACTCATCGATGATGTGCAGTTTTTAGGTAAAACAGATAAAATTCAAGAAGAATTTTTCTTTACTTTTAATGAAATAAAAGAAAAATTTGGACAAATCATCATGACAAGTGATAATCCTCCAAATATGTTAAAAGGCATAACAGAACGCTTAAAAAGCCGTTTTGCAAATGGGATCATCGCAGATATCACTCCACCTCAGCTTGATACAAAAATCGCAATTATCAAGAAAAAATGTGAATTTAATGCTATTTATCTCAAACCTGAAGTTATAAGCTACATAGCTACTTCAATGGGAGATAACATCCGAGAAATTGAAGGTATGATTACAAATCTAAATGCCCAAGCAAGACTTTTTAATCAAGAAATCACTTTAGAAATCGTTAAAAGCTTTATGAAAGATCACATTAAAGAAACAAAAGAAAATATTAGTGTTGAAGACATACTTGCTGATGTTTCAAAAAGCTATAATCTTAAATCAAATGATATAAAATCAAATAAAAAAACACAAAATATCGTTATGGCAAGAAGGGTTGTGATATATTTAGCAAGAGAGCTTACAACTATGTCTATGCCTCAACTTTCTAGATTTTTTAATATGAAAGATCACACTGCCATTTCACATAATATTAAAAAAATTCAAGAGTTAATGAGCGAAAATGAAAACCTAAAAGCCATAGTAGAAGAATTAAGAAATAAAATTTTAACAAAAATAAAAAGCACCCTGTGAATAAAAGTGAAAAATAAAAAATTTTATTCTATGAGTAAAATTTCTATAAAAAAAGGCTTTTAAAAAGCATTTCACATTTTCACATTGCTTATTATTATGATAAAATAAATTTAAAAAACAAAGGAAGTAAAAATGAAAATTAGCATTAATAAAAACACTTTAGAATCTGCCATAGTTTTAACTAACTCTTATGTAGATAAAAAAGACTCAAGCAACATCGCTTCTCACTTACTTTTTGAAGTAGTTGAAGATAAATTAATCATAAGGGCAAGTGATTATGAAATAGGTATTAACTATAAAATCAAAAAAATTAAAGTTGAAAGTGCAGGTTTTGCAACTGCTAATGCTAAAAGTATTTTAGATATCATTAAAAGTTTAAATAATGAAGATGTGGTCTTAGAAACTATAGAAAATTTCCTTTTTATTAGACAAAAAGGAACTAAATATAAACTTCCTATGTTTAATTATGAAGATTTTCCAAATTTCCCAAGCACTGAAGGAAAAGATAAATTTGATATTGATTCAAGTGATTTAAGTAGATCTTTGAAAAAAATCCTACCTGCAGTTGATACAAATAATCCAAAGTATTCTTTAAATGGTGCTTTACTTGATATAAAAACAACCCACATTAGCTTTGTAGGAACAGATACTAAACGCTTAGCGGTTTTTACACTAAATAAAACAAACGAAAAAGAATTTAATCTTTGTATCCCTAAAAAAGCTATTTTAGAAATGCAAAAAATCTTTTTTGAAAAAATTGAAATTTATTATGATGAAAATATATTGATTGCAAAAAATGACAATTTTGAGTTTTTCACAAAACTTATTAATGATAAATTCCCTGATTATGAAAGAGTAATTCCAAAAAATATTACAAAAGAATTTATTTTTAAAACAGAAGAATTTATGGACGCATTGAAAAAAATCAATGTAATTACTGAAAAAATGAAATTAAATTTCCATAAAGATAAACTTGTATTTGAAGGTATTAGTTTAGATAATATGGAAGCAAAAACTGAACTTGAAATGGAATTAAACATAGATGAAGAATTTAATCTTTGCATTAAAAATAAATTCATTACTGACTTTTTAAATTCTATTGAAAGTGAAACATTTAAACTTAGCATAAATGAACCTCATATGGCATTCTTAGTTTCAAGTGAAGAATTACAAACTGTGATAATGCCAGTTATTTTATAAGGAAAATAAATGCAAGAAAATCAAAATTATGGCGCAGGAAATATTAAAGTTTTAAAAGGCTTAGAAGCTGTTAGAAAACGCCCTGGTATGTATATAGGTGATACCAACATAGGCGGTCTTCATCATATGATTTATGAAGTAGTGGATAATTCTATTGATGAAGCTATGGCAGGTTTTTGTGATACGATTAATGTAGAAATTACTACAGAAGGCTCTTGTATAGTAAGTGATAATGGTAGAGGAATTCCTGTGGGAATTCACCCTACTGAAAATATCCCTACTTTAACTGTAGTTTTAACCGTGCTTCATGCAGGTGGAAAATTTGATAAAGATACTTATAAAGTTTCAGGTGGTTTACACGGGGTTGGTGTAAGCGTTGTAAATGCTTTATCAAAAAAATTAGTTGCTACAGTGCATAGAGATGGAGAAATTTATCGCCAAGAATTTTCAGAAGGTAAAGTTACAAGTAATTTTGAAACCATAGGTAAAAGTAAAAAAACAGGAACAATCATAGAATTTTGGCCAGATGATCAAATTTTTGAAGTGACTGATTTTGATTATGAAATTTTAGCTAAAAGATTTCGTGAACTTGCATATTTAAATCCAAAAATTACTATAAATTTTAAAGATAATCGTGTAGGAAAAGCAGAAAGCTTTCATTTTGAAGGTGGTATAAGTCAATTTGTTACAGATTTAAATAAAAAACAAACTCTAACTAAGGCAATATTTTTCAATGTAGATGAAGAAGATGTAAATGTTGAAGTAGCATTGCTTTATAATGATAGTTATAGTGAAAATTTACTTTCTTTTGTTAATAATATAAAAACTCCAGATGGTGGAACGCACGAAGCAGGTTTTAGAATGGGTTTAACTCGTGTTATTAGTAATTACATTGAAGCAAATGCTAGTGCTAGAGAGAAAGACTCTAAAATCACAGGTGATGATGTAAGAGAAGGTTTGATAGCAGTTGTAAGTGTTAAAGTACCTGAGCCACAATTTGAAGGACAAACTAAAGGAAAATTAGGTTCAAGTTATGTTAGACCTATAGTTTCTAAGGCTTCTTTTGAGTATTTGACAAAATATTTTGAAGAAAATCCTATTGAAGCAAAAGCTATCATGAATAAAGCTTTAATGGCTGCTCGTGGTAGAGAAGCAGCTAAAAAAGCTAGAGAATTAACCCGTAAAAAAGAAAGTTCAAGTGTAGGGACTTTGCCAGGAAAATTAGCTGATTGTCAAAGTAAAGACCCAAGTGAAAGCGAAATTTATTTAGTTGAGGGTGATAGTGCGGGAGGTTCTGCAAAACAAGGTAGAGAAAGAACTTTCCAAGCGATTTTACCTTTAAGAGGTAAAATACTCAATGTTGAAAAAGCAAGACTAGATAAAATTTTAAAAAGTGAACAAATTCAAAATATGATCACAGCTTTTGGTTGTGGGATCGGTGATGAGTTTGATATAGAAAAACTAAGATATCATAAAATCATCATTATGACAGATGCTGATGTAGATGGTTCTCACATACAAACTTTGCTTTTGACATTTTTCTTCCGTTTTATGAATGATCTTGTAACAAATGGACATATTTATTTAGCTCAACCACCTTTATATCGCTATAAAAAAGGTCAAAAAAAAGAAATTTATCTAAAAGATGAAAAAGCTTTAAATGATTATTTGATCGAAACAGGTATAGAAAGTTCTACTTATGAGGGTATAGGATTAAACGATTTAAAAGATTTTCTAAAAATCGTTGCAGCTTATAGAAGTGTTTTAAAAGAATTAGAAAAAAGATTTAATGTAATTTCAGTGATTAGGTATTTGATAGAAAATCCTGATTTGATAAAAGCTTCTAATGAAGAATTATTTAAAGTCATAAAAGAATTTTTAGAAAAACAAAATCACAATATCTTAAATTCATATATCAATGAAAATGAAATTCGTGTTTATGTACAAACTGAAAATGGTTTAGAAGAACTTATCATCAATGATGATTTATTTGCTAATCCTTTATATGAAGAGGCAAATTATATTTATCAAAAAATTAAAGATAGAGATTTAAAATTTGATAAAGATATTTTAGAAATTTTAGATGAAGTTGAAAAAAATGCTAAAAAAGGTGCTTATATACAACGCTATAAAGGTCTTGGTGAGATGAATCCTGAACAACTTTGGGAAACAACTATGGATCCAAGTAATCGTCGTTTGTTAAAGATCACCATAGAAGATGCTCAAAGAGCAAATGATACTTTCAACCTTTTCATGGGTGATGATGTAGAACCACGCCGTGAGTATATACAAGCTCATGCTAAAGATGTTAAACATTTGGATGTTTAATGACAAAAAATCTATTTGATTTTGATGAAAATAAAAAAGAATATTTTTTAAAATCTTTAAAAGGTAAAAATTTACCTTTTAAAAGATATACTAAAAGCCCTATTAGATATGGTGGTGGAAAATCACTTGCAGTAGGTATTATATTAGAACATTTTCCAAATGATTTAAAAAGACTTATTAGTCCTTTTATTGGTGGTGGAAGTGTTGAGATTGCAAGTGCCTTAGAATTAGATATAAAAGTAAAAGCATTTGATATATTTGATATTTTAGTTAATTTTTGGCAAGTTATTTTAAATGATAATAAAAGATTATATGAAGAACTTTTAAAATTAAATCCTGATAAAAATACTTATAAAATAATAAAAGAAGAATTAAAAAGCCATTGGGAAAATAAATTAAAACTTGATAATTTAACTTTAGCAAGGGATTATTTTTTTAATTTTAATCTTAGTTATGGTCCAGGGTTTTTAGGTTGGATGTCAAGTAATTATGAAAATAAAGATAAATATTTAAAAATGTTAGAAAAAATTAAAAATTTTAATGTTAAAAATTTAGAAGTTCAATGTACTTCATTTGAAGAAGTTTTCAAATTATATCCAAATGATTTTTTTTATTGTGATCCACCTTATTATCTTGAAGGTGATTCGAAAATGTTTAAAGGAATTTATCCTATGAGAAATTTTCCTATTCATCATAATAATTTTGATCATGATTTATTAGCACAATGTCTTAAAAATCATAAGGGAAAATTTATACTTAGTTATAATGATTGTGAATTTGTTAGAAAAGCTTATAAAGATTTTAAAATTTTAGAACCAAAATGGCAATATACTATGGGACAGGGTGAAACAAGAGTTGGTAAAAATCGTATTAATAGAGGTGATGATACAAACATTAAAAAAAGTCATGAATTATTAATAATAAAGGATTAAAATTGAAAATAAGTCAAGTTAAAACAGCATTTAAAATTGCAGATGTTGAATTTATTGAAGGTAGTACAAAACTTAATTTTAATTATTTAAAAGATTTAAAAGATGAAAATAATAATTCATTACCACAAAGTATTTTAACTGAAAATGTAGCTAGAGTTTATTTAATAGTTGTAGATGGTGAAATTAAAAAAATAGGTGGTTCTCAAGATAAAGGTGGTATAAAAGGAACATTATCAATTTATAAAGATGGTGGTATAAAAGGTCGTCCTAGTATTAGAAGTTTTGGTATATGGTATTTTTTATATCATACTATATTACAAGGTAAAAAGATTGAATTTTATATGATTTTTCAAGAAAATTTTGAAAAAGATATAAAAGGCTTATTTGGGTATCACAAAATTAAAAATGCTTCTATTAGTTATAAATTTATAGAAGAATGTTGTAATAAAGATTATTTAGCATTTGAAAATAGTAAATATCCAGATTGGAATGTTCAAGAACAAGGTATGGATTGGCCTGAAGATATAAAAAATTTGCATGCAGAAATTCAAAAAAATGCTCAAACAAGAGATAAAAAAATTATAAGACAAGAAGTAAAAATTTAATCAATAAAAACTTTTTTACAAAATATTCCAAAAGTGGAATTACACTTACATATTGAAGGCTCATTAGAGCCTAAAATGATGTTTGAATTAGCTAAAAGAAATAATATTGATTTAAAATATAAAAGTAAAGATGAGATTAAAAAACTTTGTTTTAATGCTGTTGATGCTTCTTTTTTACAAGAAATTGACAAAGAAAAATTAAAAATTTAATTTATAATTTTTAAAAATGATTTTTTTACTTGGTGGAGAGAGCCACACGGGAAAGACCTTGCTTGCTCAAAGACTTCTTGAAAAATTGTCCTTTTAGAGTAGATGAGGATGAAAAAATAACTGATTTTTTATTTCCTATTGTAGATGGTATGATTTAAATTTGTATAGAAAATAAACAAAATTTAATCATTGAAGGATTTTATCTTACTCCAAAAAAGTTACAAAAATTTCAAAATCATTCTGATATTAAAATACTTTTTATTCTTTTTTCAAAAAAATATATTTTGCAAAATTATGAATTAATCTATCAAAATGAAAATGTTATAGAAAAGCGTTTATTTAGTGAAAAAGAAGAAATAAACACTCTTATTTTAAATCATCAAAAATTTAAAGCTCAATGTGAAAATTTAAATCCTCCTTTTATAGAAATCCAAAAAGACTATAAAATAGAATTAAAAATGTAATAGAATTTTTGCTTAAAAGCAAGCAAATAGTTATATAATATCTAAAAAATTTATAAGGATTAAAATGCATTTTACTCAGCAGCAATTGCAACGATTAATGCTTCATTATGCAGGGAAAATCGCTAAAGATAGAAAAGAGCAAAAAATAAAATTAAATTATAATGAAGCTTTAGCTTATATATGTTATGAATTAATGGAACTTGCAAGAAAAAATTTAAGTGTGAGTGAATTGATGAGCATAGGGAAAACTTTACTTACAAGTGAAGATGTGATTGATGGTGTTGCAAGTATGCTTGAAGAAATTCAAATAGAACTTCCTTTTGAAGATGGCACAAAATTAGTTACTATACATGAGCCTATAGCAAATGATGATAAAATAAAAGCTGGAGAGATATTTTTATCATCAGAATTTATTGTGCTTAATGAAAATAAAACTTCTATAGAAATTAAAGTAAGCAATAAAGGTGATCGTCCTATACAAGTTGGTTCGCATTTTCATTTCTTTGAAGTTAATCGCTTTTTGTCTTTTGATAGAGAAAAAGCTTATGGTAAAAGGTTAAATATCGCTTCAGGAACAAGTGTGAGATTTGAACCAGGTGAAGAAAAAACAGTAAGTTTAATAGAATTTGGTGGTTTAAAAAAGGTTTTAGGTTTTAATAATCTTTGTGATGATTTTATCAATGATGAAAATAAAACTAAAGCTTTATCAAAAGCAAAAGAGAAAGGATTTCTTTGATTAAGATTAGCAAAAAAGACTATGTGAATATGTATGGTCTAACAACTAATGATAGAGTAAGATTAGCAGATACAGATTTGATTTTAAGAGTAGAAAAAGATTATACTTTATATGGCGAAGAAGTTAAATTTGGTGGTGGTAAAAATATTAGAGATGGTATGGCTCAAAGTGTAAGTGAGGGAGAATTTCCGGATTTAGTTTTAACTAATGCTTTGATTGTTGATTATACCGGTATTTATAAAGCAGATATTGGGATAAAAAATGGCTATATAGTAGGTATAGGAAAAGCAGGCAATCCTGATATACAAGATGGAGTTGATCCTAGCTTAGTTATAGGCACAAGTACAGATATTATCGGTGCAGAAGGTTTAATAGTAACTGCAGGTGGTATTGATACTCATATACATTTTATCTCCCCAACTCAAATTGAATGTGCCTTATATAGTGGTGTTACTACTATGATAGGAGGTGGCATAGGACCAAGTGAGGGAACAAATGCTACAACTTGCACAAGTGGGGCTTATCATATACATTCTATGTTAAAAGCTACGCAAAATTACCCTATGAATTTTGGCTTTTTAGGTAAAGGAAATTCAAGTAATAAAAATGCTTTAAAAGAGCAAATTATAGCTGGTGCATGCGGCTTAAAAATTCATGAAGATTGGGGTGCTACTTCTAGTGTGATTGATACTAGTTTAAATATAGCTGATGAAATGGACATACAAGTAGCTATCCATACAGATACTTTAAATGAAGCAGGTTTTGTAGAAGATACGATTAAAGCTATTAATGGTAGAGTTATTCATACTTTTCACACTGAAGGTGCAGGTGGTGGCCATGCTCCTGATATTATTAAAATGGCAGGTTTTGAAAATGTTTTACCTGCAAGTACTAATCCTACTATGCCTTTTACTAAAAATACCATTGATGAACATTTAGATATGCTTATGGTTTGTCATCATTTAGATAATAAAATCAAAGAAGATGTTGAATTTGCAGATAGTAGAATTCGTCCTGAAACTATAGCAGCAGAAGATAAACTTCATGATATGGGTGTTTTTAGCATTATGAGTAGTGATTCTCAAGCTATGGGACGCGTAGGTGAGGTGATTTTAAGAACATGGCAAAGTGCTGATAAATGTAAAAAAGAATTTGGTGCTTTGAAAGAAGATAATGATTTAGATGATAATTTCCGTATTAAACGCTATATAGCAAAATATACTATAAATCCTGCTATTGCACATGGGATTGATAGTTATGTTGGTTCTATTGAAGTAGGAAAATTTGCTGATTTAGTACTTTGGCAACCTAAATTTTTTGGAGTAAAACCAAAGCTTATTTTAAAAGGTGGCTTGATAGTAGGTGCAAAAATAGGCGATGCTAATGCTTCTATCCCAACACCTGAGCCTATTATCTATGAAAAAATGTTTGGTGCAAATTTAAATGAAAATGCTTTACATTTTGTTTCTAAAGCTTCTTTAGAAGCTAATATGCCTGAAAAATTAAGCTTAAAAAGAAAATGTGTTGCAGTAAAAAATTGTAGAAATATCACTAAAAAAGACTTAAAATTTAATGATAAAGTTCAAGATATAGAAGTAAATCCACAAACTTATGAAGTAAAAATAAATGGTGAGCTTATTAGCTCTAAGAGCGTTGATTCTTTAGCTTTAGCTAGAAAATATTTTATGATTTGATGATTTTACTTCAAAATAAAATAACGCATTATGATTTAAACAAAGAATGCGATTTTTTAGAGCTTAGTTGGTTTGATACTTTTAAAAAGATATTAAGAACAACGACTTTAAAAGGACTAGATGTCGCTATAAAAATGCCTGGTAATAAAGGTTTAAATCATAATGATTGTTTATATGATGAGGATTTTTTGATTTTAGTGAAGATTAAACCTGAAAAAGTTTTAAAAATTCACATAGAAAATGAATACAACCTTGCTTTAATAAGTTATCAAGTGGGCAATATGCATTTAAATTTATTTTATAAAGATCATAAACTCATTACTTTAGAGCAAAATTCTATCATAAGGTTTTTAGAAAAATTTAATATAAAATACGAAAAATGTGAAGAAATTTTAGAGCCAAAATATATGCTTGATATGCCAAGTTTTATCCAAGTTGATCCAAATTTTAAACTTATCAAAGAGTAAAGATGAATAAATTAAATTTTTTACTTTTACAAATTAGTGATTCTTCTTTTCCTATAGGAGCTTTTTCACATTCTTTTGGTTTAGAATCTTATGTGAATTTTGCTTATATAAAAAATATAGAAGATGCAAAAAAAGTTTTAAAAACTCAGCTTTATTCTAATATTTTATATTTTGAACTTTTAGCTTTGAAAATAGCTTATGAAAATGCAAATGATGTAAAAAATTTACTAGTCTTTCAAAGAAAATTTTTATCAAGTATAGTTGCAAAAGAACAAAGTCAAGCTTATGTTTTTCTAGCTAAACGCTTTGTAAAAAATGTTAGTCTTTATGGATTATTAAATCCTTTATTAAATCAATACATTAAAGAAAATCAAACTCCTATTTATCCTTTTGTGTATGCTTTATTTTGTAAAGATAATGAGCTTGATTTTATGTATGAAAGTTTTTTATTTGCTTTAATGAGTAATTTTGTTAATATTCTTGTAAAAATCGTGCCTTTATCGCAAAATGAAGGGCAGATTTTACTTTTTCAATTACAGCAAGATTTTCAAAAGGTTCTTTCTAAATTACAAAATTTAACTTTAAAAGATTGGTGTGAAAATCACAATATCTTAAATGATTGTTTGGGTATAAAACACCAAAATTTAGCATTTAAAATTTATATTTCTTAAAAGGGTTATAATGGTTAAAATAGGCATAGGTGGTCCTGTAGGTAGTGGTAAAACAGCTTTAGTATTAAATTTATGTCAAGCTTTAAAAGATGAGCTTTCTTTGGCTGTAATTACGAATGATATTTATACAAATGAAGATGCAAATTTTTTAATCAAACAAGGCGTTCTTGAAAAAGAAAGAATCATTGGAGTGCAAACTGGAGGTTGTCCTCATACAGCCATTAGAGAAGATGCTTCTTGTAATCTTGAAGCTGTTGAACTTTTACAAGAGCGTTTTAGTGATTTAGATCTTATTTTTAT
Organism: Campylobacter sp. CNRCH_2016_0050h; assembly: GCF_025772605.1. NCBI lineage: Bacteria > Pseudomonadati > Campylobacterota > Epsilonproteobacteria > Campylobacterales > Campylobacteraceae > Campylobacter > Campylobacter sp. CNRCH_2016_0050h. The sequence goes on from NZ_JAKMSK010000002.1 coordinate 50,784, forward strand.
AGAAAGTGGTGGAGATAATTTATCAATGACTTTTTCACCTGAACTTGTGGATTTTTTTATCTTTGTTATAGATGTTGCTCAAGGAGAAAAAATTCCACGCAAAGGTGGTCCTGCTATTTGTAGATCTGATTTAATGATTATCAATAAAATAGACTTAGCTCCTTATGTGAATGCTTCTTTAAAAATCATGCAAGAAGATACTTTAAAAATGCGTGGAGATAGACCTTTTATCATGAGTAATCTTCAAACTAAAGAAGGTTTAGATGAAATCATTACTTGGATTAAAAAATACACACTTTTAAAGGATTGATTTGTTTGCTCAAAAGAGTGTTTTTAAACTTACATTAGATACTATCAATGAAAAAACTATCATAAAAAATTCTTTTTTTACTCCTCCTTTTAAACTTATGAGGAATTTTTATGATAAAAAATTAACTAGTATATATGTTTTAAACTCTAGTGCTGGAATTTTTAAAGAGGATCATTTAAGTTTTGAAATCATATGTAAGAAAAGTACAAACACCGCTATACTCACACAAAGTTATGAAAAGGTATATGATACTAAAGATTCTTTTGCGAGTAAAAATATTGATTTTACTCTTGAAGAAAATGCAAGCTTTTTTTATATGCCAAAGCCACTTTTGCTTCAAGAAAATGCAAATTTTATACAAAATACAAAGATTAATCTAGCTTCTTTTTCAAGATTAGTTTATGTTGATTTTGTTATTTTTGGTAGAGTGGCTATGGATGAAAAATTTGCTTTTAAAAATTATGAGAGTTTAACTCAAATTTATAGAAATGATACTTTAATTTTAAATGATAAAATTAAAATCAATCCTTCTTATATGAAAGAAAATGATTTAAATTTTTTTGCAAATTATACGCATTATTTGAGTATTTATCTTTTTGGATATGATGAGTTTTATGAAGAATTAAAAGCTTCATTTGACGATATAAATCAACTTTTTTATGAGGGTTTGTGTATAAAAATTCTTAGTAATGAAAGTGAAAAATTACTTTTACTTCAAGATAAGCTTTTTAAATTTTGTCAAAATAAAATATAAAATATTGTGGTATTATAAAGTTTTAAAAACAAACTAAGGATTATAAATGCGATATGGTGAAAAAGAAATCAAAGAATTTAGTGTAGAAAATATGGAAGTTTGGCCAAATGATGCCAAAAATGATTATGTGATTAAAATCACTTTACCTGAATTTATGTGTTGTTGTCCGCGTAGTGGGTATCCTGATTTTGCTACAATTTACTTAGAATACATTCCAAATAAATTAGTAGTAGAACTTAAAGCAATCAAACTTTATATTAATACCTTTATGTATAGAAATGTTTCACATGAAGCAAGTATTAATGAAATTTATAATACTTTAAAAGAAAAACTTGATCCAAAATGGATAAAAGTAGTAGGTGATTTTAACCCTCGTGGTAATGTTCATACCGTGATTGAGTGTAGATCTGATTTAGTGGTACCACAAAATTAAGTTTTTATTAAAAATAAAAGGATATATTAAGTCTTATTTTAAGGAGGAAAATATGAAATTAAAATTATTTAGTTTAGTTGCAAGTGTTGCTTTGGTTTCAAATTTAGCTTTAGCTGATGAAAATTCAGGAATATTATTAGGTATTGATGCAGGATGGTTTCATACTAAGGTAAAATCTGATCTTGATCATAGAAAAACACAAAACATTAAATATAATGGTGATTTAGAAGGTAATGTTCCTGTTTTTGGTTTAAGAGTTGGTTATCGTTTTAGTGAAAATCATAGAATTTATGGTGCTTATAATTATTCAAGCGAATTTAGTGATGTAATCAATACCACAAGATTAAAAATTGATGGAGAATTTACTACACATAAGTTTTTGCTTGGTTATGATTTTACTCCAAAAATCTTTGAAAAAACAAGAGCTGTTTTAGGTGTATATGGTGGCTATGCAAGAACGGATATTACTTTAAAAACAAGCTTTTTATCATTATCTCAAGATTTTGATGGTTATACTTATGGAGCAAAAATCGGTGCTTTATATGAGTTAAATCAAGCAAATGAAATTGAGTTTGGTTTTAAAGCCGAGCAAACTCATTATAATACAAGAAATTTTTATCAAAATATGGTAGGTTCAAACTTTTACGATCCTAAACAAACAAATTATGGTTTATATCTAGGATATACTTATAAATTCTAAGGAGAATATATGCCAAAAGATGCAAATGGAACTGAGCTTAATACAGGTGATAGTGTAAGTGTTGTGAAAGATTTAAAGGTAAAAGGTGCAAGCACTACTTTAAAGCGCGGAACAACTATAAAAAATATTAAGCTTACAAACAAAGACACTGAAATTGAAGCTAAAGTAGATAAATTTGGTGTGATTGTTTTGAAAACTGAATTTCTTAAAAAAATATAAGTAAAAATTCCCAATTAATTTTGGGAATTTTCTTCTTGATAAACACAATGTTTAAAAATAAATTGATGTTCCTCAGGCAAGTTTTCAAATAAAGCATTTGCGAGTTGTCTTATCTCCCAAAGGGCTGATTTTGAGCTTCTTAGAGTGATAAAATTTTGCAAACTTCTTGCATTAATTGTTAAAGTTAATTCTGTTTTATAACTTTCTGGTAAGCAGTATTTTGCTATATCTAAACTAATGCTATTTTGCAAAATCAAACGCAGATTTTCTAAAGCTTTGATACTTGCATTATCTACTACTTCATTTCCGGTTAATACTAAGTATCTTTTAGCATTTTCAAAGTCATTTTCTTTAAATTCGCTTTCATTTCTTAGTTCTTTTAAAGTATATCTTGTGCTTTTTACACTAGGACTAGTGTGGCGGTGTCTTGCAACTTCTTGTAAGCATGCTCTTGAAATACCTTGTATATAAAAAGTATAGTTTAAATGCTCTAAGGTTGAAGCATGTTTGAATTTATTTCCCACTCGATCGATTAATTCTTTGTCTTTCTCACCACCACAATCACCTTTGTCAAAACTTTGCCAACATGTTCTTGTTGCATGAGAGCATACAGAAAGTGGAGTATGATTTAATAATGTGATTTTCATCGAAAATTTCCTTCAAAAATAATTGAATTTTACACAAATGTTTATAAAAATAAAATTTTTTATTCGTTATAATTTTAAAAAAAGAAATTAAGGTTATTTTATGAAATTAAAACAAACTAAGTATATTTTTGTAACCGGTGGTGTTTTAAGCTCATTAGGAAAAGGTATAGCAGCAGCATCTATTGCTACTATTTTAAAAAATTCAGGTTTAAAAGTAAGTATTTTAAAAGCAGATCCTTATATTAATGTAGATCCTGGCACGATGAGTCCTTTGGAGCATGGGGAAGTTTTTGTAACTGAAGATGGAGCTGAGACAGATTTAGACTTAGGACATTATGAGAGATTTTTAAATGAGAATTTAACTCAAGATAATAACTTTACCACAGGAAGAGTTTATCAAAGTGTTATAGAAAAAGAAAGAAGAGGAGATTACTTAGGAAAAACTATACAAGTAATCCCTCATATAGTTGATGAGATAAAAGATCGTATTAAAAAAGCTGGAGTTGATAAAGATATTTTAATTGTTGAAATAGGTGGCACGGTAGGAGATATAGAAGGCTTACCATTTTTAGAAGCTATTAGAGCTTTAAAACTTGAAGTGGGTAAATACAATGCTATTAATATTCACTTGACTTTAGTGCCATTTATCAAAGCAGCAGGAGAACTTAAAACAAAACCAACTCAACATAGTGTGGGAGAATTACGCCGTATAGGTATAAGCCCTGATATGATCATTTGCAGAAGTGAAAAATCTTTAGATAGAGAGTTAAAAGACAAAATCGCAATTTCATGCGGAGTTGAAAAAAACTGCGTTATAGAAAGTGTGGATGCAGCTAGTATTTATCAAATTCCACTAAATTTTTTAAAACAAGATATTTTAAATTCTATTGCAAGTTTATTAGATCTTCAAAATTTAAAGCCAAATATGAACGAATGGGATTCTTTAGTAAAAAGAGTCATCGCTCCAAGTAATGAACTTAGCATTGCTTTTGTAGGAAAATATGTAGATTTAAAAGAAAGCTATAAAAGCTTAACAGAGGCCATTATCCATGCAGGTGCAGCACTTGATGCAAGAGTAAATTTAAAATGGATTGATAGTGAAAAATTAGAAAATGCAAATGTCGAAGAAAGCTTTAAAGATGTAAATGGGATTTTAGTAGCAGGTGGTTTTGGCTACCGTGGAGTAGAAGGAAAAATCAAAGCCATACAATATGCAAGAGAAAATAAAATTCCATTTTTAGGAATTTGTTTGGGTATGCAGCTTTCTTTAGTGGAATTTGCACGCAATGTTTTAAAACTAGAAGATGCAAATTCTCATGAATTCAATCCAAATTGTAAAAATCCTATCATCTTTTTGATTGATGAATTTATTGACGCAAGTGGAGAAAAGCAAATTAGAACAAGTAAAACTCCACTTGGTGGAACTATGCGTCTTGGAGCTTATGAGTGTCATATCAAGCCAAATACACTTTTAAGTAAGGTTTATGATAATCAAAAAAGCGTAAAAGAACGCCACCGCCACCGCTATGAAGCTAATCCAAAATACAAAGAAATGTTTGAAAAAAATGGGCTTATTATAAGCGGGGAAAATGAAGGTTTAGTTGAGGCTGTAGAGCTTAAAGATCATCCATTTTTCTTAGCAGTGCAGTTTCACCCTGAATTTACTTCACGCTTAGTTAGGGTTAATCCGGCTATTTTTTCTTTTATCAAGGCATCTTTAACAAATCATGCTAAATAAAGCCAAAATAAAAGAAATTTTACACCAGCGTTTTATCAACGATACACATGTAAAGCTTTGTGATTTACCTATGCCATCTTGTTTAAAAGATGTCTATAAGGGTGCTTTGCGTATTAAAGAAGCGATTGAAAAAAATCAAAAGCTTGCTATTGTTGGAGATTATGATGTAGATGGGGTGATTTCTTGTGTGATTTTATCTGAATTTTTTGATGATATCGGATATGACTATGTGGTAAAAATTCCAAATCGTTTTAAAGATGGATATGGTCTAAATGAAGAAATCATCAATGAACTTAATGGGGTAGATTTAATCATCACTGTAGATAATGGTATAGCAGCTTTTGATGCAGCAGAGCTTTGTTTACAAAAAGGAATTGATTTAATCATTACCGATCATCATATGCCTCCAGCTACTTTACCAAAAGCTTATGCGATCATTAATCCTAAACAACAAGATTGTGAATTTCCTGATATTGAAATTTGTGGTGCTCAAGTGGCTTGGTATTTAGTTGCTGCTATAAAAGAAGTATGTAAGATTAATTATAATATGTGTAAATTTATAGAGCTTTTATCTATCGCAATTATCGCAGATATGATGGAGCTTAGAGATTTAAATAGAGCCTTAGTTAGAAAAGGCATAGAGTGTATTAATGATTCAAAACGAGTTGCATTTAAAGCTATCAAACAGTATTTTGGTAAGGATAAATTTGAGCTTGATAATATTAGTTTTTTAATTGCACCTTTGATTAATAGTGCAGGTAGAATGGATGATGCGATTATTTCTTATAAATTTTTGCATTCTAAAAATATTAATGAGGTTATGGGTTATTTAGAACAAATCATTACTTATAATAATAGCCGTAAAGATGAAGAGCGCGAGCTTTTTAAACAATGTTTAGAACAAGTTGATGAAAATGATCCTGTGATTATTGTCAATGGCCAAAATTGGCATGAGGGTGTTTTGGGTATAGTTGCAAGTCGTTTAGCAAAGCATTTTAACAAGCCTGCCTTTGTTTTTTCAGAATGTGAGCAAAAGGCTAAAGCTAGCGTTAGAAGCGTGGGTAGGATAGATATTTTAAATGTTATAGAACAAGCTAAAGAATTTGTTTTAAGCTATGGTGGACATAAAGGTGCAGCTGGAGTTTTAGTCGAGCTTGAAAAATTTGGTATTTTTAAAAATAAGCTTTATGAAATTTGTCAAAATATCCCTAAAGATGATTTTTACAATACTGATGAGGTTTTAGGTAGTATTGATCCAAATGAAGTTGATTTTGAACTTTTAGAGATATTGGAATTTTTTGAACCTTTTGGGCATAAAAACCCAAGGCCATATTTTAAATTTGATAAGCTTTTTGTAAAAAACAAAAAAAGACTTGGTAAAGATGAAAATCATATAAAACTTATTTTAACACAAGGAAATAAGACTTTAGAAGCTTTATTTTTTAATTTTGACTATGAGCCAGAAATTGGTGAAAATATTGATTTTATAGCTAGTATTTCTAAAAATAATTTTAGAGGATTAATCACCCCTCAACTTACTATAAAAGAAATTCTTAGATAATTTATTAACTTATTTGCATAATTTTTATTTATAAATTTGCTATAGCATAAGTACTATAAAGGAGTAAAATGTTAAAAAGGATTTTATTATTAGCAATATTTTTTAATTTTACTTTTGCTTTTGATACAAAAATTTTTATAGGTGATATTTATATACCTGAAAATTTTTATAAATATGATAAAGATTTTAAAATCGCGGCTAGAAAGTATAATATACCCATGGCATTACTTAAAGCCATAGCTTTGACAGAGAATGCAGCTTATGAACATAATATCATTGGTAGAAATAAAAATCAAACAAGAGATTATGGTTTAATGCAAATTAATAGCATTCATTTAAAGCGTTATGGTGTTAGCGAAAAAGAGATTGTAAAAGTTAGTGCAAATATAGACATAGCAGCAAGATTACTTTATGAAATTATACAACGATACGGGTTTAATTGGAATGCTATTGGAAGATATCATTCAGCAAATGATAAATATAAAAATATTTGGCTTGATAAAGTAATGAAAAATTTAGTTGCTATAGTTTTAAAAGATAGTAAAGATCTTTTTGTAATGGAAAAATTTAGAGCTTTTAAATTAGTTTCGCTTTTGATAAATGTTGATAAAGAACAATATAGAATTTTATTAGCAAGCAATAATTAAAACAAGAATTATAAATTTTCTTGTTTTAAAGCCTCTGCTTGATAATAAGCGATTAATGGCTCGATGATTTCATCAAAAAGTCCACCTTCTAAAATCGCATCAAGTCTATATAAAGTAAGATTTATTCTATGATCACTAATTCTATTTTGAGGGAAATTATAAGTGCGTATGCGTTCGCTTCTATCGCCACTTCCAACTTGTGATTTTCTTGCTTGGCTTTCTTTAGCTAAGCGTTCTTGTTCTTGCATTTCAAAAAGTCTTGCCTTTAAGACTTTCATGGCACTTTCTTTGTTTTTATGTTGGCTTTTACCATCTTGATTTACTACAACTATACCTGTTGGAATGTGAGTGATTCTTACAGCACTATCTGTGGTATTTACGCTTTGACCACCATGACCGCTACTACGCATTACATCGATTTTTAAATCATTTGGATTGATTTGAATTTCAACATCATCAACTTCAGGCATAATAGCCACTGTAATAGCTGAAGTATGAACTCTACCTTGAGATTCTGTTTCAGGTACTCTTTGAACCCTATGCGTGCCACCTTCGTATTTTAGCCTTGAATAAGCTCCATTTCCTTTGATAAGAATGATGATTTCTTTAAATCCACCTACGCTACCTTCACTTGAGCTGACTATTTCGTATTTATAATCACGATTTTCAGCATAGCGTATATAAGCTTTTACTAAATCCCCAACAAATAAAGAAGCTTCATCGCCACCTGTACCTGCACGAATTTCTAAAAAGATATTCTTATCATCGTTTGGATCTTTAGGTAATAAGAGAATTTTTAATTTTTCTTCAAGTTGTGGCTTTAAAACTTCGAGATTTTTAAGTTCTTCTTTTGCAAGTTCACCTAGTTCAGGATCAGATAAAAGAAGTTTATTTTCTTCTATATCATCTAAGGTTTTGAGATATTCTTTTGCTTTTTCTACTATGGGTTCTAAATTTTTTTGCTCTTTAGATAGAGCTGTCATTTTAGAAATATCATTAGAGATATTAACATCACTAAGAAGAGTATTTAACTCATCAAAGCGTGCTAAAAAAGGTTTGAGTTTATCAGCTAACATTAATTATGCTAATTTGTTTACCAATAATGCTAATCTGCTAACACGGCGTGATGCAGTTTGTTTTTTCAAAAATCCGCGACTTACCATAGCGTGAATGCTTTTATTAGCTACTTTTAATGCATTTTGTGCAGCTTCTTTATCGTTATTTGCCGCTGCTTCGCGAACCGCTTTTGTAATGTTTTTTAATCTTGTTCTATAAAATCTATTTCTTTCAGTTCTTTTGATAGTTTGTCTTGCTCTTTTTTCAGCAGATTTATGGTTTGCCATAATTTTCCTTTTTTATATAAATTAAATTGCTAATTATACAAAATTAAAATTAAATTTTAATTAATTTAAGTATTTTTAAAGTATTAATTTTAATACCTAATATCATTTATTTTTAAAAAATCGCGCAGTTTTTCATACTCGCCATTTTCCAAATAACGATATTTGCCAGCTTTTAACATACCAAGATCTAATGCTCCAAATGCCACTCTTTTAAGATCCATCACTTCTAAATCAAAATGTCCAAAAAAGCGTCTTAGCTCCCTATTTTTACCTTCATTAATGATTACTTTTAGTTTCGTATAGCCTCCGCTTGAACCAAAAATTTCAAAGCCTAAAAATGGAGCAAAACTCATTGAGGTTATTTTAGTTTTGGCGTGAGCCCCTTTTTTTTCATTTTGAATTTCTAAGCCATTTTGCATAGCTTCGATGACATTTTTATCTATATTACCTTTTACTTTTAAGTAATATTCTCTTTCTAAATCACTATGCATAAGTGCATCTGCTATTACAGGTGAATCAGTTAGTAAAAGTAATCCCTCACTTGCAAAGTCAAGCCTTCCTACGCTAAGCCAAGTGCTAAACTGTTTTGGTAAAGTATGATAGATGGTTTTTCTACCTCTATCATCTTTTTTGCTAACTATTTCACCTTTTTGTTTATGATAAATGATGACTGAAAATTGTGTTTTTTTATGGAGTTTTTTACCATTGATAAAAACTTTATCTTCAGTATTTACACTATCACTGAGCAAGGCTGTTTTTTTATTGATTTTTACTAAGCCTTGCTTGATTAGCTCATCAGCTTCACGGCGAGAATATTTGCTATTGTGTGAGATGAATTTATTAATTCTCATAATTTTACTTTACATCACAAAAATAGTTGGTACTATGGTTGGATATTTTTTGATTTTTCTAAAAATATGCTTTCTTAGTACTTGTCTAATTTGAGCTTCTAAAACTTTTGGATTATCTAAAATTTCATCTTTTACATTTGGGAAAAATTGACTTAAAACATCACTCATTTCTTTTGAGAATGCTCCATCTTGTTTATCAGCTACCAAGCCATAACTAAATACTCTTGGTTTATTAATTAGTGTTTTACTTGCTTTATCAAGCTGGGCGATGATGACAACTATACCGCTATCTGCTAGTTTTTGTCTATCAATTACCACATCATCTGCGATTTGTTTGTTGATTTGATTATCCACAAAGACTTTTCCTGTTTTAACTGTTTTTACACGTTTGATGTATTTTTGACAAAGCTCTACTTGATCCCCATCACTCATTAAGTAGATGTTTCTTTCAGGTATACCACATTTTAGAGCAGTTTCTTTATGTTTATTGATATGATTATACTCTCCATGCACTGGTAAGAAAAATTTAGGTTTTACTAAAGTTAGCATGAGTTTTTGTTCTTCTATACTAGCATGTCCGCTTACATGAATTTCACTAAATTCTTGATAAGCTACTTTAGCTCCTGCTTTTAAAAGAAAATCAAGTACAGCAGAAACATTTGCTTCATTACCTGGTATTGCTTTAGCTGAAATGATAACTTGATCGCTAGGTTTGATTTTGATAAATTTATGCTCATCAGTTGCCATTCTGTATAAAGCACTCATGGTCTCACCTTGACTTCCTGTAGTGACAATTAGTACTTCGTTGTCTTTGTATTTGCTTACTTCATCAGCGTCAATGAAAATTTTCCTATCAAGTTTGATATAGCCAAGTTCCATAGTAGTATAGAGATTTCTTTCCATAGAACGCCCTATAACACACACTTTTCTGCCGTATTTTAAACCATAACTAATAGCTTGATATACGCGGTGGATATTAGAGCTAAAGGTGCTCATGATTACCCTGCCTTTAGTTTTGGCAAAAATTTGATCAAAAGTAGGTCCTACGGAGCTTTCACTTTTTGTATAACCTTCTTTATATGAGTTTGTACTATCACTTAAAAGACAAAGTACGCCTTCTTCGCCATATTGAGCTAAACGACTTAAATCCGTTGGATAGCCATCAATTGGTGTTTGATCTATTTTAAAATCGCCAGTGTGTATGATGGTTCCTGCTTTAGTTTTAATAGCCAAAGCACAAGCATCGATGATAGAGTGGGTTATGTGAATCCATTCTAAATTAAATTCACCTATTTCATAAATTTGTCTTTTTGTTATAGGTCTAAACCATTTACGCTCAGCCTTTAAACCATGCTCTTCAAATTTATTTGAAATCATACCTAGTGCTAAAGGTGTTGCGTAGATAGGAAATTGAAATTCTTTGAAAAAATACGGCACAGCACCAATGTGATCTTCATGAGCATGAGTGATGATGATAGCACGAATTTTGTTTTTAATCTTTCTTACATAGTCAAAATCAGGTATGATAATATCTACTCCATGCATAGTTCCATCTGGAAAACTCATACCTATATCAATGATAATTGCATCATTGTTAGTTTCAAAAACAGTGATATTTCCACCGATTTCCCCAAGCCCGCCCAAAGGTGTAATACGAATTTTATGTTCGCTTGAGTTGTTGTGTTTTAAAGGGTGAAGTCTTAGCTCGTGCATGATTTTATTAGCTTCTATACTTTTGGCAAGTTCTATTTGCCATTCTTCATTACCGCTTAATTTAGATGGTAAATTTCTATTTTTTTTCTTTTTCTTTTTTTCTTCGCTAGCTTCAGTTTGAGTATTTTCTACTTTTGTTTCATTTTTAATTTCGCTATTTTGCTCTTGATTTTGTGAATCTTTTTTTCTTTTGTTTCTAAATTTATTAAATCTTTTAGTTTTATTTTGTTCTTGAGTTTTGTTTTCTTCGCTCATAGTCATCCTTTAAATAGTCATAAATTTTAAGGTATGAATCAACGCTAATTTCATGAGCTCTTGAGGTAGAAGAGATGTCTAGTGCTTCAAATGCTTTTAGAATTTTTTCTTTTTTATTTTTAAAATTAGATAAGAGTTGTTTTCTAGGATTTTGAAAACAAGCTCTAAGAAATTCTTTAAAAGCTTCTATATTTTCACATTTTTGCTGATAATGAGTAGTTTTTATTAACTTCATTACAGCTGAAGTAACTTTTGGTGGAGGATTAAAGCTTTGTGGCTGTATATCAAAAAGCATTTGTCTTTGGCATATTAATGCACAAAGCACCCCTAAGGCCGAAAAATTACTTTCTTTTTCATTTGCACAAAATTTCTGTGCCACTTCTTTTTGCACCATTACTATAAGCCCAAGGCAATTTTGATCTTCTAGGGCTTTTAAAATCAAATTTGTAGCAATATAATATGGTAAATTTGCTACTAAAAAGTACTCTTTATCACTTAAACTTCCTTGATCAAAAGCATCACTTGCATTTTGATGAATAAGCTCAAAATTTCCACCTTCAATCTCATTTTGAAATTTTTTATTTAAAATAGGAATCAAATCTTTATCAATCTCATAAGCTCTAATATGAGCTTGTGGAATTTTCAAAAGTTCTTGCGTTAAATCACCTAAGCCAGGCCCAATCTCAACTATATTTTTAGTATCTTTGGGTATGGCTTGGATGATTTTATCTACCACGCTTTTATCATATAAAAAATTTTGCCCAAAATGTTTTTTTGCTTTTATCATAAATTTATTTTATCTAAAAAATATTAATTATAGCATTATTTTAAGCGCTAATTAGATAAAATTTGAATTATTTTTTATAAAGGTTAATTTTTGAAAAATCTTATAGTGTGTGCAGGAGGAAATGAGGATTTTAAATTTGCACAAAGTATAGGTGTAGGCTTAGTTAATTCTGCTTTTTCTCTAGGTAAAATTTTAAGTCAAGTAAAAACAGATAGAGTGATTTTTATAGGTACATGTGGAATTTACCAAGAAGGAAAAATTTTAGACATTTATGAAAGTTCTAATGCTACAAATTTAGAATACGCAGATTTATTTGATAGTTTTTATACACCTATAGCAAATGAGATTAGATTAAATGTTTCACATGAAACTATGATTAATTCTTCAAATTATATTTGCAAAGATGAAAATATTGCTCAAGAATTTTTTAAAAAAGGCGTACATATAGAAAATATGGAGGCATACGCTGTGCTTTCTTGTGCAAAAATGCAAGGAATAGAAGGAATTTGTTATTTATGTGCTACAAATTTTTGTAATGAATTTGCACATGAAGATTTTTTAAAAAATCATCAAGAAGCAAAAGAATTATTAAAAGATTTTTTGTTAGATAAGAAACTTATATAGGAAAAAAATTGAGTGAATTAAAAAATATATTAGATTTTACTAAAGAAGAATTAGAAAATTTAGTCCAGCCAAAATTTAGAGCAAAGCAAATTTTTGAATGGGTATATAAAAAATATGCAGATGATTTTTTACAAATGTCATCTTTACCAAAAGACTTTAGGGTGTTTTTGCAAGAAAATTTTCATTTTTCACCTTTAAAATGTGTGAAAGATGAAAAAAGCAAGGATGGGAGTATTAAATATCTTTTTGAGCTTTTAGATAGTAAAAAAATAGAAGCTGTTTTGCTACCTATGAAAGAAGAGCTTGTAGATGAAAATGGAAAAATCATCAAACATGCAAGATATACTATTTGTGTTTCCTCTCAAGTGGGGTGTAAAAGTGGGTGCAGTTTTTGTCTGACTGCTAAAGGCGGTTTGAAAAGAAATTTGACTGCAGGAGAAATAGTAGGACAAATTTTATGGATCAAAAAACATAATCATATTCCTTATGAAAGAAGGGTTAATATAGTCTATATGGGTATGGGAGAGCCTTTGGATAATCTTAAAAATGTTTCTAAGGCAGTTAAAATTTTAGCTGATAATGATGCTTTAGCGATAAGCCCTAGAAGACAAACTATAAGCACAAGTGGTTTAGCAAAGCAAATTAAAGAGCTTGGAGAAATGAATTTAGGTGTGCTTTTGGCTATTTCACTCCATGCTGTAAATGATGAACTTAGAAGTGAATTAATGCCCATTAATAAAGCTTATAATATAGCAAGCATTATGGAAGCGGTGAGAAATTTTCCTATAGATCAGCGTAAAAGAGTGATGTTTGAATACCTTTTAATTGATGGGATAAATGATAAAATAGAACATGCAAAAGAACTAGTCAAGCTCTTAAATGGTATAAAAGCCAAAGTAAATTTAATACTTTTTAATCCACACGAAGGAAGTTTATATAAAAGACCAAGTGTTGAAAATGCGGTTAAAATTCAAGATTATTTAAGCGCAAAAGGTGTTACTTGTACGATAAGGGAAAGTAAAGGACTTGATATTTCAGCTGCATGCGGACAGCTTAAAGAAAGGCAGAGTAAACAATGACTTTTTTAGATATAGCCCAACTTATTTTTATAAGCATAGTAGTGATCATAGGACTTGGTGGGATTATTTATGTATTAAAAAATGAAGGGAAAAATAATGATAGATAAAAAACAATTGTTAGAAAATCAATTATTTCAAAATAGATATATAAAGCCAAATATTTCTTGGTATTTTTCTCATTTAAATGGTAAAAGAGGAATTGCTAGAATTTTTAAAGTTCCTTATGCTGCTTTGATGAAAAAATTTTATTTGAAAAAATACTTTGAAAAGAGGGTTTTAGAAGGTAAGGTGGATATTCCTTATTTAGAATTAGTTTTAACTACAAGATGTACTTTGCGTTGTGAATCATGTAACAATTTAATGCAGTATTTTTCACCATCAAATCAATATACCTGTACTTTAGAGGGTATTATAGAATCATTAGATCTACTTTTATCTAAAGTAGATTCTATCGCAAGGGTTAGAATTATAGGTGGAGAGCCTTTGTTGTTTAAAGATTTACCACAATTGATTGATTATTTAGATACTCAAAAGAAAATACTAACTTTTTCTTTAGTTACTAATGCAACCATTGATTTTAAAGATGAATTGATGAAAAAGTTAAAAAAATCTAATAAGGTTAGAAAAATTACGATTTCAGATTACAAAAGATCACCAAATTTAAAAATTCCACTAAAACAAGAAAGCATTCTAAGAAAATTAAAAGAAAATAAAATTTCATTTTCTATGGACTCTAGTGGCGAAAATTCTACTTGGAGTGATCCTGAAAAAATTTATAAACGCGGTAGAAGTAAAGAAGATATAATCAAAAATTATCGTAATTGTCAAATGCCATGTGTAAGTTTGATGACATCTGAGGGCTTAGAAAATAAACAATTAGCACCTAAAGGAGCTGTTTTTGTTTGCCCTATATCAAGTTCTTTATCACGTTTAAAAGGACTTGAAGAATTTAATGGCGATTTTTTAAATTTAGAGAATTCTAAAGAAAGATTTTTTGAATTTTATTCTCAAGATTTTTATAAATCTTGTGATTATTGTAGAGATTATGGTGAGCCAGCTAAGCAAATTGCAGTTGCAATCCAAACTGATAAGGTTTTAAAATTAGAAAAAGATTAAGATAAATTTTTCAAAAACTCGTCTTTTGTATCTTTTTGAGATTGTATCAAAAAATTTTGATTTTTATATGTAAATTCTAAGCTAAAAGAGTGTAAAAGCAATCTTTTAGCACCTGTAATTTGAGCTCTTTTTATACCACTCATTTTTCCATCTAATATTTGCTCTATTTGTGTTTTTTCTAAACCATATAAAGGTTCACCTAAAATTTTATGTTTCACATGAAACAAATGTAGTCTTATTTGGTGTTGTCTTCCTGTTAGAGGTTTAGCTAAAACTAAACTAGCATCTAAATTTTCAAAATATTCTAAAGTATAAAATTGCGTTAAGGCTTCTTTACCATTTTCACAAATATGCATTCTAGTTTTTACTGCATCGTAGTCTTTAGCTAAATCCATGCTTTTATCTACTATAAATTCTTTTTTAGTTTTTCCTTTTACTAGAACAAGATAGCTTTTTTGCACTAATCTTTTTTCAAACATGGTTTTTAACTCAATTTGTGCATTTTTATGTTTAGCTATGAGCAAAAGCCCGCTTGTTTCTTTATCTAATCTATGAGCCACGCAAGCTTTTTCACCCCATAAATGCCAAATTTCATCACAAAGACTATAAGTACAATTGCGTCCATTAGGATGAGTTAGCACCCCGCTTGGTTTTTCTACTACAGCAAAATCTTCATTTTCATAAACTATTTCTAATCCTTTGGGATTATTTTCATATATGATTAATTCTACTAGACCATCTAAAAATTTGTTTTTTTCTTCTACCAAATTTCCATCACAAAATAGTCTTTTTTTATCAATGAGTTTTTGTGCTTCACGCATAGAAATTTTTAACTCATCTATAAGTAGTCTAAATGCCTTTTTTCCATTATTTGCTAGTTTCTTTTTTATATATGCCATTTAATAACTTTCTTAGGTAATTTATAATAAAATTCAAGCTATTTTTTCATAAAAAATTATATAAAAAAAGGTCTTGAAAATGGTTGAAAGATATAGCAGAGAAATCATGGCTAAAAAATGGTACATGCAAGCAAAATATGAGGCGTGGTTAAAAGTGGAATTAGCTGCTGTGAAAGCGTGGAATAAACTTGGTCTTATTAAAGACGATGATTGTGAAAAAATTATAAAAAATGCAAAATTTGATATAGCAAGAATAGATGAGATAGAAAAAACTACCAAACATGATGTTATCGCTTTTTTAACTAGTGTAAGTGAAAGTTTGGGTGAGGAAAGTCGTTTTGTGCATTATGCGATGACAAGTTCAGATTGTATTGATACTGCAGTTGCTTTGCAGATTAAAGATAGTTTAGAATTAATCTTGCAAGATTTAGATCAAGTTTTAGCAGCGATTAAAACAAGAGCATATGAGCATAAAAATACCTTAATGGTAGGAAGAAGCCATGGAATTCATGGAGAGCCTATAACTTTTGGTTTGGTTTTGGCTATTTGGTATGATTCGCTAGTTCATGCAAAAGATTTAATCATTCATGCAAAAGAAGTGATTAGCTATGGAAAAATCAGCGGTGCTATGGGAAATTTTGCTCATGCTCCACTTGAATTTGAAGAAGAAGTTTGTAAAAATTTAGATCTTAAACCAGCACCAGTTTCAAACCAAGTTATACAAAGAGATCGTTACGCACAAGTTATCTCGGCTTTAGCTATTTTAGCTTCAAGTTGTGAGCAAATTGCTGTTGCTATCCGCCATTTTCAAAGAACAGAAGTATATGAAGCTGAAGAATATTTTTCTCAAGGACAAAAAGGAAGTTCAGCTATGCCTCATAAAAGAAATCCTGTTTTGAGTGAAAATATTACCGGTCTTTGCAGGATGATAAGAGCTTATGTAACACCTGCTTTAGAAAATGTAGCATTGTGGCATGAAAGAGATATATCACATTCTAGTGTAGAAAGATTTGTATTACCTGATGCTTTTATCACGACTGATTTTATGCTTTCAAGATTATGCGGTGTGATAGAAAAGCTTTTGGTATATCCAGAAAATATGATGAAAAATTTAAATTTAACCGGAGGGCTTGTATTTTCTCAAAGAGTATTGCTTGAACTTCCATTTAAAGGTATAAGCAGAGAAGAAGCTTACAAGATTGTTCAAAGAAATGCTATGAAAGTTTGGGCTGATTTACAAAATGGTAAGCCTGCTTTAAATGAAAAAGGCGAGAGTTTGTTTTTATTAGCTTTATTAGCTGATGAGGATTTGAAAAATTCTTTAAGTGAAGCAGATATTAGAAATTGCTTTGATTATAACTACTATACTAAAAATGTAGATAAAATTTTTGAAAGAACTTTTAAATAATAAACTAGGGGTTGTGAGTGAAAGTATTAAAAAGAAATGGAAGAACTGAAGAGTTAGATGTTTCTAAGATTAAAAAATATACTACCGACGCGGTGGCAAATTTAGAAAATGTAAGTCAAAGTGAGCTTGAAGTAGATGCAAAAATTCAATTTCGTGATGGTATAACAACAGAAGAAATCCAACAAACTCTTATAAAAACAGCAGTAGATAAAATAGATATTGATAGACCTAATTGGACCTTTGTTGCTGCAAGATTGTTTTTGTATGATTTATATAAAAAAGTAAGTGGTTATAATGGGTATAAGCATTTAAAAGAATACCTTGAAAAAGGCGAAAAAGAAGGTAGAATTTTAATCGGCTTAAAAGAAAAATATGATTTAGATGATCTTAATGCTTATATCAAGCCAGAGCGTGATTTGCAATTTACTTATCTTGGTATAAAAACTTTATATGATAGGTATTTGATTAAAGATTCTAAAGGTATGCCTATAGAATTACCACAACAAATGTTTATGGCTATTGCGATGTTTTTAGCACAAAATGAATTAGATTCTCAAACTTGGGCTAAAAAATTTTATGATTTGATCTCGACTTTTGAAGTAATGCTTGCAACTCCAACCCTTTCAAATGCAAGAACTACAAGACACCAATTAAGCTCATGTTATATAGGAAGCACACCTGATAATATAGAAGGGATTTTTGATTCCTATCAAGAAATGGCACTCTTATCTAAATTTGGCGGTGGTATAGGTTGGGATTGGTCCAAGGTGCGTGCTATGGGTGGAAGTATAGATGGGCATAAAAACGCAGCAGGCGGGATCATACCATTTTTAAAAATCACTAATGATATAGCCGTTGCTGTTGATCAACTTGGTACTAGAAAAGGGGCGATTGCTGTATATATCGAACCTTGGCATATGGATATTAATGACTTTTTAGATTTGCGTAAAAATTCTGGCGAAGAAAGAAGAAGAGCGCATGAACTTTTCCCTGCTTTGTGGATTAATGATTTATTTATGAAAAGAGTAAGGACAAATGGTAAATGGACGCTTTTTGATCCTGCTGATACTGCAAGTTTATGTGATTTATATGGTGAAGAATTTGAGAAAAAATACGAAGAATTTGAAAAAGATGAAAGCATAGCTAAAGAAATTATAGATGCAAAAGAGCTTTGGAAAAAAATACTTTTATCTTATTTTGAAACAGGTATGCCATTTTTATGTTTTAAAGATAGTGCAAACAAAACAAATCCAAATTCCCACGCAGGAATTATAAGAAGTTCAAATTTATGTACAGAAATTTTTCAAAATACAGATCCAAATTATTATCAAATCAAAATCGTATTTGATGATAAAACAGAGCTTCATTTGGATGAGGATGAAGAGCTTGCAATAGATGGAGGGTATAAAAAGCTTGCTAAGAAAGTTTCTACTTTAGATAGTATTAATGGTAAAAAAGTTTATATAGTAGAAAAATATAAAAACGAAGGAAAAACCGCAGTTTGTAATCTTGCAAGTATAAACTTAAGTAAAATCAACACCAAAGAAGACATCCAAAGAGTAGTGCCAACGGCAATAAGAATGCTTGATAATGTGATTGATTTGAATTTTTATCCCCATGTAAAGGTTAAAAATACCAACTTAAAATCACGCGCTATAGGACTTGGTGTAATGGGTGAAGCGCAAATGCTGGCTGAAGCTCAAATTTATTGGGGTTCTAATGAGCATTTTGAAAAAATTGATCGTATTATGGAGATGATTAGCTATGAGGCGATTTTAGCTAGCTCAAATTTGGCCTTAGAAAAAGGAAGTTATCCTGACTTTGAAGGATCAAATTGGAGTAAAGGTATAGTACCAATTGATGTGGCAAATGAAAATGCTAAAAAACTTACCGCAAGTGAAGGTTTGTTTGATCAAAGCGAGTGTGATTGGGAAAAATTAAGAGAAAAACTAAAAAGAGATGGCATAAGAAATGGTTATTTAATGGCTATAGCGCCAACTTCTTCTATCTCGATTTTAGTGGGTACTACTCAAACAATTGAGCCTGTATATAAAAGAAAATGGTTTGAGCAAAACTTAAGTGGTATGATACCAACTGTGGTGCCAAATTTAAGCGCTAATACTTGGCAGTATTATACTCCTGCTTATGAGCTTGATCAAAAAATCTTAGTAAAAGCAGCAGCGATTCGTGGTAAATGGATTGATCAAGGTCAATCATTAAATATCTTTGTTTCTTTAGATAAAGCAAGCGGTGGATATTTAAATGAAATTTATCAACTTGCTTGGGAATTAGGTGTTAAATCAACTTACTATCTAAGAAGCGAAAGCCCTGATAGTCAAAAAGTAAATGATGATGTGGTTGATAGAACTATAGAATGTGAAGGTTGTCAATAAAAATGGAGAAACAAAATGCATGTAAAAAACTCACTACCGGAGCTTACGCTTAGGGGTATAATACTAGGAAGTATTTTAACGATTATTTTTACTGCCTCAAATGTATATTTGGGGCTTAAAGTTGGTCTTACTTTTTCTACTTCTATTCCTGCTGTTGTAATTGCAATGGCTGTTTTAAAAATCTTTAAAGATTCTAATATTTTAGAAAATAATATGGTTCAAACTCAAGTTTCAGCTGCAGGTACGCTCTCGGCTGTGATTTTTGTTATACCGGGCCTTTTTATATGTGGGTATTGGTTTGAATTTCCACTTTGGCTTACCTTTATGCTCTGTCTTTGCGGAGGTGGATTAGGCGTGCTTTTTACTATACCTTTGCGTAGAGCTATGGTAGTAGAGAGTAAATTGGCTTATCCTGAAGGAAGGGCTGCTGCTGAAATTTTAAAAGTGGCTAATAAAGATCAAGCTGATAAAAAAGGAAAGGTGGGCTTAAAAGAAATCACACTTGGTGTAGTATTAGCTTCTATTGTAAGCCTTTTTTCAAGTGGCTTTAAACTACTTTCAAGTGGAAGTAGTTTTGCATTTATTTGGCAAAAAATGACTTTTGGATTTTCTATGGGCTATTCGGTGGCACTTTTGGGTGCTGGATACTTAGTAGGTATAGCCGGAGGTGTTGCATTGCTTGTGGGTATGGTGCTTGCTTGGATGGTTTTTGTGCCATATTTTTCTGCTAAAGAAAGTTTTGATGTAAGCTTAAGTGCACTTGATATAGCTAATCAAATTTGGGCTCAAAAAGTACGCTTAATAGGCACAGGAGCTATTGCCATAGCAGCATTATGGACTTTAATAGAACTTGCAAAGCCTGTATATGATGGTATGAAAAATATGCTTAAAAAAACCTCATTAAACCTCTCACAAGATCCTAAAGATATGGATTTATCTTTAAAAGCTATGTTAGGTTTATTTGTGCTTATGTGTATAGGCTTATTTATTTCATTTTATGCTTTTGTGGCTGACTCAAATTTAGTAAGTGGCTATCAAATTCTTTTTGCTTTAGTAGGAACTTTAGTAGCTATTTTTATAGGCTTTTTTGTAGCTTCTGCTTGTGGATATATGGCAGGTTTAGTGGGTTCATCATCTTCTCCTATTTCGGGTATAGGACTAATTGGGATTATGATTTCTTCTTTGATTATTTTACTTTTGGGTTATCAAGTAGATTTATTTAGTGATCCTTTAATGTCTAAATTTGCTATTGCTTTTGCTATATTTACTACCAGTGTTATTTTGGCAACTGCTGCTATTTCTAATGATAATTTACAAGATTTAAAAACTGGTTATTTAGTAGGTGCAACTCCTTGGAAACAACAAGTTTCTTTGATTATAGGTTGTGTGTTTGGAGCTTTAGCTATAGCTCCTGTGTTAAATTTGCTATACCAAGCTTATGGTTTTGTGGGTGCAATGCCAAGAGAAGGAATGGATGAGGCAAATGCACTTGCTGCACCACAAGCAAATTTAATGAGCACTATAGCTCAAGGTATTTTTAACGCTAACATTGATTGGAGTTATATTATAGCAGGAGCTTTTGTGGGTGTTGGTATAATCATTGTCGATCGTTTATTAAGAAAGAAAAATATGTCTTTACCACCTTTAGCTGTGGGTATAGGTATATATTTACCACCTGCTGTTAATATGCCTTTGTTTATAGGTGGATTATTGGCATATTTAATTAAAAAGCGTTTGGATCAAAGATATGCTAAAAATGCTCATAAAAAAGAACTTATTCAAGAGCATGAGCAAAAAGGAACCTTATTTGCCTCTGGTTTGATAGTGGGTGAGAGTATATTTGGAGTATTAATAGCTGGCTTAACTGTGCTTTCTATTAGTAGAGGTGGAGCTGAAGATCCGCTTGCTATTGCAACTTCATTTAAAGATGATGGGATTATAGGTTTTGTAGTATTTATAGCGATTATGCTAATTTTTGCAAGAAGAGTGCTTAAAAAATGAATTTAGATTATTATTATGCTTTGATTTTAGGAATCATTGAGGGTCTGACAGAATTTTTACCTGTTTCATCTACTGGGCATATGATCTTGGGTGCTGAAATTTTGGGTTTAAATATAGATGATTTTTGGAGAAGTTTTTTTATCATCATTCAGCTTGGTTCTATACTAGCGGTGATTTTTATTTTTAAAGAAAAACTAACTCAAAAACTTGATATTTGGTTAAAACTTGCTGTGGGCTTTTTGCCTGCAGGTGGGGTGGGTTTTATAGCATATAAGTTTTTAAAAGAAATATTTAATG
The DNA here is from genome assembly GCF_025772605.1 of Campylobacter sp. CNRCH_2016_0050h. NCBI lineage: Bacteria > Pseudomonadati > Campylobacterota > Epsilonproteobacteria > Campylobacterales > Campylobacteraceae > Campylobacter > Campylobacter sp. CNRCH_2016_0050h. The sequence continues at coordinate 72,559 of NZ_JAKMSK010000002.1, forward strand.
GCTATACCGTGGCTACTATGTTAATCATTGGTGGGATTGTTTTTATCATCATAGAACTTAAACATAGAAAAAAAGACTATACAATCCACTCTTTAGATGAGGTAAGTTATAAACAAGCTTTTTTGATAGGTTTAACTCAAGCTCTTGCTATTATACCAGGTACTTCAAGAAGTGGAGCAAGTATCATAGGTGGGTTATTGCTCGGACTTGATCGCAAAGTTGCTTCTGAATTTTCGTTTTTGCTTGCAATTCCTACTATGATTATCGCAACAGCTTATAGTATTTATAAAGAACCACAGGTTTTAAGCAATATGAATAATTTCATTCCTTTAGCCATAGGTTTTATAACAGCTTTTGTAGTGGCTTTTATAGTAATTAAAATATTTTTAAAATTAATTAGCAAAATAAACTTTATACCTTTTGGAATTTATAGGATAATTTTAGGTTTTGTATTTTTATACCTTTTTATGAGTGGTGCTTTAGATATATCAAGAACGGGTGTTTGAAATATAAAAATATCCTTTATTTAAAAAAAGTTTAAGTTTTTCATAGCTAAAATTAGTCTTATATTTTAATTTAAGCTCACAAGGTTAGTGAGTGTTAAGGGTAGAAATGACAAAAGATATAATTGCATATGCAAATAATGAAACTTTGGTAGATACTCAAAGTTTTAACAATGATACAAATTTAACTCCGATTTATTTTGATAACTCTAAAGAAAGTTTAGAAGTTATCCGCCACTCTTGTGCACATTTAATGGCTCAAGCGATTAAAAGTTTATATCCAGAGGCTAAATTTTTCGTAGGACCTGTGATAGAAGATGGGTTTTATTATGATTTTAGAGTTGATAGTAAGATTTCAGAAGAAGACTTAAGCAAAATCGAAAAGAAAATGAAAGAACTAGCAGAGGCAAAGCTAGACATCATAAAATATGAACTCTCAAAGACTGAGGTTAAAGAAAAATTTGCTGATGATGATTTAAAACAAGAAGTTTTACTAAGAATTCCTGATGGAAAAGTAAGTATTTATAAGCAAGGCGAATTTGAAGATTTATGCCGTGGACCTCATGCACCAAATACTAGATATTTAAGATTTTTCAAACTTACTCGTGTAGCGGGAGCGTATTTAGGTGGTGATGAAAAAAGAGAAATGCTCACAAGAATTTATGGTACTGCCTTTGTAGATAAAGAAAGTTTAAATGAATACTTAAAAATCATTGAAGAAGCTAAAAGAAGAGATCATAGAAAACTTGGTAATGAAATGAAGCTTTTTGCTTTTGATGATGAAATAGGCGGTGGGCTTCCTATATGGCTTAGCAATGGTGCAAAATTAAGAAGCAAATTGGAGCATTTGCTATATAAAGCACATAGATTAAGAGGCTATGAGCCTGTGCGTGGGCCTGAACTTTTAAAAGCTGATGCGTGGAAAATTAGTGGGCATTATGCAAACTATAAAGAAAATATGTATTTTACGCAAATTGATGAGCAAGAATACGGCATTAAGCCGATGAATTGTGTAGGACATATTAAAATTTATCAAAGTGATGTTAGAAGTTATCGCGATTTACCTTTGAAATTTTTTGAATACGGCGTGGTGCACCGCCATGAAAAAAGTGGAGTTTTACACGGGCTTTTTAGGGTAAGAGAATTCACTCAAGATGATGCGCATATTTTTTGTATGCCAAGTCAGATAAAAGAACAAGTTTTAGAAATTTTAAGCTTTGTTGATACTTTGATGAAGGCTTTTGAGTTTGATTATGAAATGGAAATTTCAACACGCCCAGCAAAAGCAATAGGTGATGATGAAATTTGGGACATAGCTACAAAGGCTTTAAAAGAAGCTTTAGATGAACAAGGTTTAAAATATGGCATTGATGAGGGCGGTGGAGCTTTCTATGGTCCAAAAATCGATATTAAAATCACTGATGCGCTAAAAAGAAAATGGCAGTGTGGAACTATACAAGTAGATTTTAACTTGCCAAGCCGTTTTAAACTCGAATACACAGACGCAGATAATGAGAAAAAACAACCTGTAATGCTTCACCGTGCTATTTTAGGTTCTTTTGAAAGATTTATAGGAATTTTAGTAGAGCATTGTGCGGGTGAGTTGCCATTTTTCATAGCACCAACTCAAGTAGCTATAGTGCCTATTTCGCAAAATCATCATGAGTATGCAAAAGAAATAGCAAGAAAACTTTTAGAACTTGGCATTGATAGTGAAGTGTATAATAAAAATGAAAGCTTAAATAAAAAAATCCGCACAGCCGAAAAAGCACATGTGCCTATGATACTTGTTTTAGGCGATGAAGAAGTAGCAAACAAAAGTGTGGCTTTAAGAGATAGAAGAGCAAAAGAACAAAAAACAATGACTTTAGATGAATTTATAACCCTAACAAAGGAGAAATTAAGTGAGGTACGCTTTTGAGTAAAGAAAAAGAAGTATTGCTAAATGAAGAAATTCAAGCAGATGAGATCAGATGTATAGGTGATGATGGCAAGGTTTATGGCATTATTAGTAGTGATGAAGCACTAGATATAGCAAATAGACTAGGGCTTGATTTGGTAATGATAGCCCCTGAAGCCAAACCACCTGTATGTAAGATAATGGATTATGGAAAATTTCGTTATCAACAAGAAAAGAAACAAAAAGAAGCAAAGAAAAAACAAAAAGTTATTGATATAAAAGAAATCAAACTTTCTGTGAAAATTGCTCAAAATGACATTAATTATAAAGTCAAACATGCAAGCGAGTTTTTAGAGCAAGGCAAGCATGTGAAATTTAGAGTGTTTTTAAAAGGTCGTGAGATGGGCTCTCCTGAAGCAGGGGTAGCTTTGCTTGAAAAAATTTGGCAAATGGTTGAAGATATAGCAGATAGAGACAAAGAGCCTTTACTCGAAGGACGCTATGTAAATATGCTAGTAACTCCTAAAAAGAAAAAATAATCACAAGCCTTTTTAAGGCTTGTATTTTAAACTTATGCTAGAAGAAAATCCGCAATTTTTAAAAGAACAAATCATAACTTATCTTGGCAATAAAAGATCCTTGCTCGAGTTTTTAAATCAAGGCTTTAAATTCGCACAAAATGAGCTTAAAAAAGACAAATTTAGTTTTTGTGATGTATTTAGTGGCTCTGGGGTAGTTTCGCGTTTTGTGAAGCCTTATGCGAGTTTTATCATGGCAAATGATTTGGAAGATTATTCTAAAATCATCAATGAGTGTTATTTAAGCAATCAAAACGCGAAATTTTTACAAGAATTACAAAAACATTATGCTTTTTTAACTTCTGATTTAAAACTCAAAAAAGGCTTTATAAGCAAGCTTTATGCGCCAAATGATGATGAGTATATCCAAAAGAATGAAAGAGTTTTCTACACACTTAAAAACGCTATGTATTTAGACTCTATGCGAGAAAAAATTTCAAGCCTGCCGAAAGAAATTCAAAAATACTTCATCGCACCTCTTATCTACGAAGCAAGCGTGCATGCAAATACAAGCGGGGTTTTTAAAGGCTTTTATAAAGATAAAAATGGAGTAGGAAAATTTGGAGGAAATGGAGCAAATGCGCTTAGTCGTATAAAGGGTGATATAGCTTTAAAAATGCCTATTTTTTCAAATTTTACTTGTGAGTATGAGGTTTTTCAAAAAGATGCAAATATTTTAGCTAAAGAGCTTGATAGCTTTGATGTGGCGTATTTAGACCCACCTTATAATCAACATCCTTATGGATCAAATTATTTTATGTTAAATTTAATCGCTAATTATAAAAAGCCAAAGGAAATCTCAAAGGTTTCTGGTATACCAAAAGACTGGAATCGCAGTGCTTTTAACAAAGAAAAAAAAGCCGAAGATGCTTTGTTTGATTTGATAAATGATTTAAAAGCCAAGATTATATTGCTTTCTTATAATTGTGAGGGTTTTGTAAAAAAAGAAAATTTCACAAAAAGACTTCAAAGTCTTGGAGAATGCTTTGTGCTTGAGCAAAAGTATAATGCCTTTAGAGCTAGTAGAAACCTTTCTAAACGCTCTATGCATATACAAGAACAACTCTATATATTAAAAAAACGCTAATCTTGCATGTATGTATTTAACTGCTTAAAAAGCTTTTCTTTTAAAGCAATAGGCTTGTTTATTTTAATATATGGTATCCAATATCTTATTAAATTTAAAAGCTCATCATCATAGGTATAAAATGCCTTGATGTAAATAAAATTCTCATCCTCATCTATAAATTCGTATTTAGTAAGGGCATTTTTTCTTAAGAAATATTCTTTGGCTTTTTTATCAAGCTTTAAAATAGCTTCTTTGTTTTCTTTGCTAATCCAATTACTTTGATCTTTTTGAATTTGTTTTAAAAACTCTTCTTTTGGGGTAAAAATTTCTTTCTTTTTCACTCTTAGTTGTGTGATTTTAGAAAAAGTAAAGGTTTTTAAAGTATCGTTTTCATCTGCTAAAAGATACCATATGTGGTCAATATTGATGAGTTTGTATGGATTAGCTTTTCTGTGTTTTTCTTTGTAGTAAAAGTTAATGGAGTGTTTTGCTATGATAGCTGCGCTTAGTTCTTCAAAAATTTCTCTATCAAGTGTTTCATAGCTTTGGGTTTTGACTAAAAAGGCTTTATTGATTTTTTCATTAAGCAAGTCGTTTAAAAACTCTTTATCTAAACTAGGATAAAGTCTACCTATACCGCTTAAAATAGCAAAATTTTGTATATCTTTAAAGCTCAATTTTACTAAAACATAGCCTTCTAAAAAGTATTTTCCATTTTCTTTTTTTATAGGGATAAAAGCAAGGCGTTTATGTAAGTCTCTTTGTATAGTGCGAATGCTGACATTAAATTCTTGTGCAAGTTCTTCTAAGCTAAAACGCTCACCATTATTTAAACACTGCAGTATAGAAACTAAACGCGTAGAAAGCTTGTCTTTTTCCATATACAACCTTTTTTTGTTTATTTTAGCAAATCTTTGATGTTTTGTTTGATTGTTTTTGGATCATTTTCATAGGTAGTTAAAAGCTCTTGAATAAGCTTTAAAAAATCATTAAAATCATCAGGATTTTCTTTTTTAAATTTAAGTACTCTATCTAGGATGATAAAAGCGGCTTCTGTTTTGTCATTTTCTTTTTCATAAAACTCTTTTAGCTCTAAAGCAAACTTAGTGTAAGTATAAGCTTGCTTTGGCTTTGAGATGATATCAAAGATGTTTGATTTATAGCTAAAAAGCAATGAAATGGGGTAGTTTGTTTAGCATGGTTTATTGTTCAATATATCCACAATCTCTACATTTTCTTTTTCCATTAATAGATGCATCTTTATTTGTAAAAGGAATTTGTACCCAAGAATGCTGTATATCACCCAAACGCTCTTTTCCACATTGAGAGCATTTTTCTATTATCTGACATCTTTCATTTTTTCTTACTTTTTCAAATTTGTGATATGCTCCAAATTCTCTGTACTGACAATAAATACATTCTTCATAACCTCTGCAAGAGTACGGATCTGTTATAACTCTTTCTGCAAAGTTGTGATTGTATTTACTGATATATTCATTACAGTCGGGGCATGTTTTTGAAAGATAGCATCGAGGTTTTCCTTCTTCATTGCTGTAAGTTCCTCCGTGCCACCCAATTCCACATTTTGCACTAATTGCTATAGATTTTAAAGTATCTAAGAATCCCATTTTATTCCTTTTATATTTTTAAATTTTCATTGCTAAACATAAAATCATCAAATTCTTTTCGTGTTTTAAATAAATCATCAATACCAAATTTTTCTGCAAGGTTTATAATAGATTGATTTGCTTGTGTATAGTTACTGTTATTTAAGGCGGTTTGTAATTCTTGAAAACTCATATTGTTAGTATTTTTTAAATCACGCATATAATCATCTATGAAAATTTCCAAAGATTCTTGGTTTTCTATCATTTTAGGCATGATTTTATCAAAAACTATTTCAACTTCTTCTCTTCTTGCTTTAGCCAAATTTGCCTTAGCAAAAATTGCAACAAAGCTATTTATTGTTATTTCAACAGTTTTAGAAAATAAAACTACAGCTAATGAACAAATAAAAATGGATATTCCTATGGATAAAATTTGAGATAATTGACTTCCACCTAATGCTTAACAAAGTTGTTCTTCTAAGGCAATTGCAAATATAGTCATAATAGCGAAAACAAAGATTTTAATATCACTTTTATAAGTTCGTCAAAACTTTTAATTTTACTAGTTATATAAGCATATATTGCATTCCATATAGATTTTAAACCACTTCTTAAATTTTTCCACAAAGCTTTTAAGTGCCCACCAATTCTTTTAAAATATTGCGAAGCAATTCCAACAATAACATCTATAATACCATAGTTAGCTCCTCTTATAAAAGCATCTTTCCCGTTTTCAATTACTCTTGATAATAAACGCTTAAATCTTACATCAAAATCCTCATGTTCTTTTTTTATAAATTCGCTTTTAAGTTCAGTTATAACACCGCTTGCAAATGTACTAAGAACAACAACACCAGCATCGCTAGCTCCAGTTTGAAAAACATTTATAGTAGCTTGTTTTGCTTGAATAATATATACTTCTTTTAAGGCCTGATATTTGTCTGTGTGGTTTTTAGAATTAGTTTCTTTTGTGTAGCCAGCTTTTTCTCTCTCGTTACCTTGAGTAAGAAAAGAAAATTTGCTTTTATATTCTTGAAGTTTTTTTTCTAAAGTTGATTTTTTTTCTTCAGGGGCTTTTTTTATGTTATTTTCTAATTTTTCTATTTCTTTTTGCGCCCTTTCGTAAGTTTCTTTATCAGTTTTATATAGTCTAAATTTCCATTTTTAATCGCTTCAAAATATCTATTATATTCTTTTCCAAATATACTATCATTAACAGCTTTTAATTGTTCTGTTTTAGCTATTTCGCCTTTTTCGTTTAAAGTTACGGTATCTACTATAGTATGATTTGTTTTGGTTAAGTTGTCTAGATTGACATTGTTTGTCAAATTTTTAATTTCTTCATCGCTATAATTTGCCAAAATTGTCTCTTTTTTGTATAGATCAATATTTTCCCCTTTGAAGACTTTGCTTATTTCGGCAAGCTCATCTGTTGTGAAGCTTCTATTTTTATTTTTATTATATGCGTTGCTGATATTTTCTTTACCAACTTCTAGTGTTTCATACAATTGACCAAAACCATTTGGGTTATTGCCATGCTGTTGCGTAGCTTTTTGCATATTTGTTGTAAGTTTTGTACTTTCCATATAGGCTTCATATGAGCTAGTGTTAAATATATTAAGATCTAATCTTGCTAAACTTTGGGTCCCTAGTTCTTCTAGTAATTCATCAAACAATGATACAGTATTCATGATATCTTCCTTATTTTAAAAGCGGAAATTCCGCTTTTAAATAGTTTGTATTTCTTTATTTAAATTTTGTGCTATTTGGACAGCTTTTTTAAATTCTTTATTTACTATGCCATCTTCAGTTAGTACATTTACCTTACAAATACCACTAATTGCTTTTACTAAATTTACAATAAATTGAGTATATGTTTTTTCACCATCAGTAAATTTAGAACAATCATTTTCTCTTATAATCATTAATTTAAAAGTTTGTAATTCTTTAATTAAAATTCCATCTAAATTTTGTATAGCTATAAGAGATTCATTTATAATAGAACCGATTGCTGTTGTTGCAATTCTTGCAGTATCCATTTCACTTGCTACTGCTTTTGCTTTATGTAGGTTACTTTTTGCTTCGTCCAAAGCTTGCTCTCCAACTTTAGAATATAAAAATCCTCCAACTGCTAAAACAGGCGCAGCTACTATACCACCTAAAACAGCCATTCCACCAGCCATTCCAAATCCACCTGCAGCTAAGCTACCTCCTCCAAGCCATGCTAAAGTAGCATTAGTAGCCGCTGCGCCACTCAGTGTAGAAATTAAAGTTCCGGTAGAAGCGCTTGCAAGTAATCCAACACTACCATAAGCTCCAATACCAGCTAAAGCCCTAGCACCAAGAGATGCTATCCCATCTGCTGTTAATTTTGTAAAGTCAATTACACTTTCTTTGGTAAATTCTATAAATTCATTAATATTAAATTTTAAATCATCTTTAGAAAAATCATCGCTTTCTACATTTTTAAGTTTAGAAAAAATATCAATAAACTCTTTAAAAGAATTTTGATGAATATGCAACTTTGCATGCCCTAAATTTTCCAAAGCTTGTTCAGCATTTTTTCTAGCTACGTCTAAATTTTCTTTTGCATAATTAAAAATAGCTTTAGAATTATTATCTAACCTTCTGCTGCACACTTATCTTGATAACCATCGTATGCTTTTTTAGCACCAAATACACCTGTTGCTAAAGCTATTCCGCCTAAAATAAATGGAACTGCCATTTTAAATCTCCTTTGTTATTAAATTTATTTTGTATTTTTTATCTAGCTTCAATTTATCTTGCAATAAATTACATATTTTTATATTTTCGTTATAAAAATCCTTTTTACTCATAGTGTCTTTAAAATATTTATTGTAAAAATCTTCCACTCTGCATACTAAGGGTCTTTCGTTGTAAATTTTACAAGAGTTATCTTCTTGTAAATTAATGCAAACACCATTTATACTAAAGTGTTTCAACTCTTCAATGCCATTAATATTTTTACAACATGTTCCACATGAAGTGCAAGGAAAATTATGTTTTAATATTATTTAACCCTCCTTATTATTTTTTATGTCAATTATATCAATATCCCCCCCCCCGTATTGTCAAGGTTTTTAGTATTGTTTACTTTTAATTATCCTTGCAAGTACTACTACGCCTGCTAAAATTAGCACATAAGAAACTGCTACATTTATAATTCCGTATTTTTCTATTAAAAATAAACTTGGTAATATAACGCACCACACTACAAACAAAAATAAAGCCCAAAAAGTACCACAAACTATAGCCCATATAGCAGTAGCTATCATAACTATAATACCAATTACTATTGCCATTTGACTCCTTTATTGGATTTTATAAAATTAATAAAATCATATTAAATCCTTGTGACAGGTTGTGTCATAAAAATTTAATTTTTCTAAAGCATAGTTATAGTAAAATGATAGCTTTCTTTTATGAAAAAATTTATCCAAAGGATACACATGCCAAAAATGAAAAGCGTTAAAAGTGCTGTTAAACGCTTCAAAGTAGGTAAAAATAAAATTAAAAGAGGTGCTGCTTATAGAAGCCACATTTTGACTAAAAAACCTGCTAAAAGAATGCGTGATCTTCGCACTTCTAAGTATGTTCACTCAACCAATGTTAAAGCGGTTGAAAAAATGTTAGGAATTTAAGCTCGCTTAAATTTAGTTTTTGACGAAAGTCATTCAAACTCCCCTTATTTTAAAGGGCAAGATTCGTTTAACGAACGCCAATTTGTGAAAGGATAAATATGGCAAGAGTAAAAACAGGTGTTGTAAGACGCCGCAGACATAAAAAAGTTTTAAAACTTGCGCGTGGTTTTTATAGTGGTCGCCGCAAACACTTTAGAAAAGCTAAAGAACAATTAGAAAGAAGTTTGGTTTATGCGTATCGTGATAGACGCCGCAAAAAACGCGATTTCCGTCGTCTTTGGATAGTACGTATCAATGCAGCTTGCAGACTAAATGATATTAGTTATTCAAGATTTATAAATGGTCTTAAAAAAGCAGGTATTGAGCTTGATAGAAAAATCTTAGCTGATTTAGCGATGAATGACGCAGCTGCTTTTGCTAAAATCGCAGATGCTGCTAAAAAAGCACTTTAATCTTACTGCAAGGCTTTTTATAAGCCTTGTTTTTCTTTCTACTCTCTTTTTAAATTCTCTTTTTGCAAAAGATATTTTGCTTTTTAAAGTTTATGATGAAAAAGCATTTAAAGATGTAAATTTAAGTCACTATCTCATGAGTGAAAAACTCGATGGCGTAAGAGGTCTTTGGAATGGTAAGTCTATGCAAACAAGAGCAGGAAATACTATAAAACTTCCTTCATTTTTCACAAAAAATTTTCCTAAATTTGAATTAGATGGAGAACTTTGGATAAAAAGAGCTTCTTTTGAAGAAATTTCATCTTTAATACGCCAAGAAAATCCTGATGAAAAACTTTGGCAAAAAGTAAGTTATAATGTCTTTGATGTGCCAAATGCTTGTGAGGAATTTAAACTTGATCTTTGTACTTTAGAAGCAAGATTAGAAGTTTTGAAAAAGTATTTAGCTAAAAATCCAAATGATTATATAAAAATTATTCCACAAGTTTCCATTAAAGATAAAAATCATTTAAAGCAATTTTACCAAGATATCATTTTGCATAAGGGCGAGGGTATAATCATAAGATTAAACAATGCACCTTATGAAAAGAAAAGATCAAATAATGCTTTTAAACTAAAACCTTTTGATGATACAGAATGTGTTGTAAAAAAGCATTTTGAAGGTAAGGGAAAATTTGAAGGTAAAATGGGATCTTTACTTTGTGAAGCAGTGATTGAGGGTAAAAAAGTGAGTTTTAAAATAGGTCAGGTTTTAAAGAAAGCGATCGCTTAAATCCTCCGCCAATTGGTGCTATAATTACTTTTAAATACAATGGTTTAACCAAAAATGGCAAACCAAAATTTGCTAGTTTTTTAAGAGTACATGAAAATAGCATTTTAAGGTAAAAGTAAATTTTAACTTTTCTTTAAAAAAGCACTAAAACAAAGATAAAGCACAAAAGCTATACAAGCACTTGCTATAATACAAGCTCCGCTTGCAAGGTTATAATAAAAACTCACAAAAAGCCCTATCACGCAAAAACTTATGCTCAAAAGCGTAGAGATGATCATCATTTGACCAAGCTTTTTAGAAAAGCTCTCAGCGATAAATGCAGGTATGCTAAGTAAAGCTATCACAAGTATAAATCCTACTACTTTGATACTTATAACGATACAAAAAGCCATCATCGCGATTAAAAGATAGTGAAAAAGATTAGTTTTAACCCCTCTTAAGCTTGCAAATTCTTTATCAAAGCTTAGAATTTCAAATTGACGATAAAAAAGCAACACTAAAATGATAAAAATCACATCAATCACTGCAAATAAAACTATATCTTGTGTAGGTACAGACAAAATACTACCAAATAAATACCCCATTAAATCACCATTATAACCAGGAGTTAAGTCTATGAGTATGATACCAACAGCCATTCCAAAAGCCCATATAACCCCGACTATATTGTCACTTCTAAAAGGATATTTTTGTACTAAAAATGCTACAAGTAAAGCTAAAAAAAGAGTAAATAAACTCGTACTAACTAATACTGGCAAGCCAAAATAAAATGCTATGCCTATACCCCCAAAAGCCCCATGCGTAATGCCTCCCGCCATAGAGCTTAAGCGGTTGATCATGATCAAAGTTCCCATAATTCCACAAGCAATGCTAGTTAAAAATGCGGCTAAAAAAGCATTTTGTATAAAAGAGCTAGATAAAAGTTCAAGCATGATTTTCTCCTTTGCAACAACACTGCTCCAAGCTAAGCTCTACATCACAAAAATGTGTGTGATTTCGGCTTAAATGTGCTAGTAAATGTGCCTTTTTTTCAGGCGTATTTTCATGCAAGAATAATTCTTTGTTTAAATATGCGATTTTATTTGCATAAGCTAAGCTTACATTTAAATCATGGCATATTACTATCACGCCAACCCCGCTTTCGTGTAATTTTTTCAAAAGCTCAAAAATCTGCACCGAACCTTTAGTATCTATACTTGCAGTAGGCTCATCAAGGATTAAAAGTTTGCATTCACTTGCTAGAGCTCTTGCTATATAAACCCTTTGTCTTTGACCTCCGCTTAGCTCGTTGATTTTTTTATCCCAAAAATTCCTCATACCTACTTTTTCTAAGGCTAGTAAGGCTTGTTCTTGATCTTTTTTGGTGTAAAAACCAAAGAATTTTTTATCCACCCTTCCCATCATCACTACTTCTAGCACGCGTACTGGAAAGTTTGGATTAGCTAAAGTATTTTGTGGGACATAACCTATATCCTTTAAACTCAAGTTTTCAAAGTTTATATTTTTATGGCTATTTAGTAAGCCTAGTATGAGTTTTAAAAGTGTAGATTTGCCCCCACCATTTGGCCCTACTATGGCTAAAAAGTCTTTACTTTCATAGTTTAGGTTGATATTTTTTAAAACCTCATCTTGGTTATATGAAAAGTTTAAATTTTTAATATTGATTTTTATCATTGTAAAACACTTGCTATATTTTTTGCATCTTTTAAAAGCTCATTTTTATAATCATTTGGCAAATGATCAAGTTCTATGATTTTAAGATTATAATTACTCGCTATAGCTTTAATGGTGTTGTTATTAGCTTCTTTTGGCACGAAAATAGCTTTGATTTGCTCTTTTTGTATGAGTTTTGCAAGTTTGGCTAAGTCCTTTGGCTTAGGTTCTTTTCCTTCTATTTCTACAGGAATTTGGCTTAGATGATATCTTTTTGCAAAATACCCCCAAGATGGATGATAAACTAAAAAATGCTTATTGTTTGTGTTTTTAAATAAAGCTTGTATTTGTAAATTTAATGTATCCATTTCTTTTAAGAAATTTTCTAAATTTTGTTCATAAAATGCTTTATTTTGCGGGTATTGTTCTATAAGTGCCAAAGTGATATTTTTAGCATGAGTTTTTGCTAAAAGTGGATCAAGCCATGTGTGAGGGTCATCTCCATGATGATGGTGTCCTTCGTGAGCATGCTCTTGTAAAGGTATAAAATCAATGCCATTTTGAGTAGAGATGATTTTGGTATTTTTGAGATTATCTTTAAGTTTTAAAATCCAAATTTTTTCAAATTCTAAATTTGCTGTGAAGTAAATATCGCTTTTTTCAAGTTTTAAAATACTACTTGGTTTAAATTCGAAAGTATGTTCATTTGCATTAGGTGGTATGACTATATTGATGTCCAAAGTGTCTTTAGCAATTTGCTTTACAAAATAAGCTTGTGGGGCTATACTAACACTTACCAAATCTTTGGCATATATACTTAAAAATGAAATCAAACACAAAAACAATACACGCATAATTTTCCTTTCTAAAAACAAAAAAATATTATACTATATTAGAAAAAATAAGGAGTGAAGATGAATTTATGGAATAAAAAAGCAAAAAGCTATGCAAGATATAGTTCTAACTTAAACGAAATTCAAAAAGTTACTTTTGCAAAACTTGGGTCTTTACAAGATAAAAGCGTGGTGGATATAGGTTGTGGAAGTGGTGTTTGGACTTTGCATTTAGCACAAAAAACAAAAAGTGTTTTGGGTGTAGATAGCTCTAGTGCTATGCTTGAAATTTTACAAGAAGATGCAAAAACCCATGCCATATCAAATGTAAAAACCCTAAATTTAGACTTTGAAAACTTTTATAAAAACAATAACACAAATTTTGATTTAGCCTTTTTGAGTATGTCTCCTGCTTTGCAAAATGAAAAAGACTATAAAGCTTTTTTAAACTTAGCTTCTAAAAAAGTATATTTAGGCTGGGCGAGTAGGCGCAAAAGTAGCTTTTTAGATCCTATATTTGAGCATTTTAACACGCATTTTAAAGGTTTTTATGAAAGTGATTTGCAAAGTTTTTTAAATGCGCAAAATATTTCTTATGAGAGTGAAATTTTTAATGAAACTAGAGTAGTAAAAAGAGATAAAGATAGTGCGATAGAAAATGCTTTATGGCATTTGAGTATGAATGGCATTAATGCAAATAAACAAGAGTTAGAAAGCTTTGCAAAAGATGAGGTAGAAGAGATTATAGAAGCTAAGATAAAACTTTTGATTATTGATTAAATTTCAAGGCTAAATAACCTTGAAATTTAAAGTTTTTCCCGCCATAAATGGCACTACATCGCCGTATTTTTGCGCTACTTGCCATTCTTGTTTTTCTAAAGTGATGATTTTATCTTTTTCAAATTTAAGATTATGGATTTTACAAGCATTATCTGAAATAAATTTTTGTAAATTTGCTTCATTTGAGTGCTTTTCAAAAAGTTCAGCTAATACAGGTAAAATCACCGGTGCGCTAAATACGCCAGCCGCACACCCGCAGCATTCTTTAGTATGCAAAGGATGAGGTGCGCTATCACTTCCAAGCATAGTCTTTTCATAGCCACTAAAAGCAAGCTCACATAAAGCGTCTTTGTCTTCATAGCGTTTTGCAATAGGCTTGCAAAATAAATGCGGATCCATCTTAGCACCTACTACATCATCAAGGGTTATCATTAAATGATGTAAAGTGATAGTTGCGTATAAATTTTCATAATCTTTTAATAAATCACACAAAACCTTAGTGGTAATATGTTCCATTACAATTTTTAATTTTGGAAAATTTTTAGTTAATTTTTCATAGATTTTAGCAAAATTTGCTTCTCTGTCCATTACAAAATCATTTGTTTCTCCATGTACAAGTAAAGGCAGGCCAAGCTCACTCATAGCATTTAGTGTAGGTTTTAACTTTTCTATATCAAAGCTTGAAATTCCATTATCTGAATTTGTAGTTATGCCTGCAGGATAAAGTTTGATAGCAAAAATTTCATCTTTAGCTTTTTCTAAAAATTGCTCATCATAGTCTTTAAAAAATAAAGTCATCAAAGGCGTAAAATCTTCATTTTTACATGCTTTTAAAATGCGTTCTTTATAAGCTTTTAATGCGTTTATTTCAGTAAGCGGAGTGATTAAATTTGGCATGATAACTCCTGCTTTAAAGTCTTTTGCGCTAAATGGAGCTACAAGTTCAAGCATGCTTTCATCGCGTAAATGTAAATGCATATCCAAAGGGTTTTTAAGTGTCATTTTATCTCCTATTTGAGTTTATATAAGCCGTTTTTGAGCTTTTCAAGCAAAGCTTTCTCTTCTAAAAATTTAAAAGTAGAAATGATGGTTGGTTTGCTGATGTTTAACTTTTTAGAAAGTTCTTCGATATTTGCAAAGACAAAGCCATCTTCATTAGCATGAAGGGCTAAAAATTCTAAAATTTCAAAGCGTTTTTTACCAAAGATTTTTATGCATAGTGTTTTTAGTTTATCATCCATTCTCTAGCCATATTAAAAAGAATAAAACTCCAAGTAATTATAGCCAAAACAACGCTAAAAAACACCCCAGCGCTCGCACAATCTTTTGCTTTTTTAGCTAAGATGTGAAATTCGCTCGTACAAAGATCCACGCAAGCTTCTATAGCAGAATTTAATGCTTCTATAATTAAAATCAAAACTAATACTAAAATAAGCACAAAATGTTCTAAAAAACTCACAGGTAAAAAAAAGCTTACAAAAATCAAAGGTAAGATAATGGCAAATTCTATTCTAAAAGCCATTTCATCTTTAAGCAAGAATTTAATGCCACTAAAGGCATAACTTGCATTTTTAAATAAAGAATACTTTGGCTTCATTAAGGATTTTCCTTTAAATTTTTACTATATAAGTCATAGTTTTCTTCATATTCTTTAGTTTGGACATTAAAATATCCTAATAAACTTGAAAAAATATTATCTTGAGATAATTTATAATCTTTCTTTTTTTGTAATTCTTGGATTAAATTATTATCTTTGCTCCAAAGAATCATAGGAACATGAGTTTGTTCTTTTGGTGCTATGAAATAGGGCATTCCATGAAGGTAAATTCCATTTTCTCCTAAACTTTCTCCATGGTCTGATACATACAACAATGAAGCATTTTGTGAAGGACTTTGCTTTAGTAAGTCAATAAGACTTTTGATGATAAAATCTGTATAAAGTAAAGTATTGTCATAGGTATTAGTTAATTCTTCTTGCGAGCATTGTTGTAATTCATTTGTATCGCAAGTTGGCGTAAATTTTTTAAACTCATTTGGATAGCGCTTAAAATAAGCTGGTCCATGAGAACCTTGCAAATGAACGACTATGATTTTACTTGAAGATGGATTTTGTAATTGTTCTTTTACAAGCTCAAGTAAACTCTCATCATAATCTTTTGAAATCAATTTATGTGCTATACGATCGCAGTTTCCTTTGCAACCTCCAGAATTATTTCCAAGCCAAACACTTTGAACTCCAACTCTTTGTAAAATATCTAAAGCATTTTCTTCATAAAGACTATTGTCAAAAGTAGCTCTTTTGTGTCTTGAAAATATACAAGGTAAACTTCTAGCAGTTGCTGTCCCGCAAGAGCTTACATTGTCAAAATATATTAAATTAGGTTCGTTTTTGGTGTAAAAATTAGTATCATTTTTGGTATAACTACCCAAAGAATAGTTATTTGCTCTAGCGGTTTCCCCTATGACTAAAATCATAGTTTTGTTTAAGTCTTTTTCCATTTTCGCATCTAAAGCTATCTTTTGAAGTTCTTTTTCTGGAATAACTTCTAATTTTATATATTTAATTGCTGAATAAATTTGATAAAAAGGAGTGTTATAAACTCTTACTTCATTATAAGTTCTTAAAAATGGTACAATACTTTTTGAAAAAATTCCAAGCAATCCAAAAGCAACAAATAAAGCAACAACTAAAGTGCCAAATTTAATGATTAAATGTTTTTTGATATTGTGATATTCTATTTTAGCTTTTATAACAAAAAATGCTGGAATCACAAAAGTAAAAAATATATAAACAAAAATATTAAAATTAATCAGATCGCGTACTTCTTTTTGATCAGTTTGCATAGCATTTCTAATCATATCATGATCTATAATAACACCATAATTGATCATAAAATAACTACTAATTGAACTCACACCTATTAAAAAAATCATTAAAATCTTGCTAAGATAAGGCAAAAATAATAAAGCGAAAATTCCAACTAATAGTGCAAAATATATAATTATATATAAAATAATGGAAATATCATTATTATGAGGATGTAAATTTTCGTGAATATAAGAAAACAATTTCAGATTGATACTAGTTATATAAAAAGCACTCAAAATAATAAATTTAAGCCACGATATATTAAAAAATTTCATGAAATCCTTTCAAAATTAAAGATTTAATTATAAATAAAAATGGTTAACTTAATATCTTTATGGTATGATTTTGCTTTTTGTAAGTTTAAGGATTAAATTATGAAATTATTATCATGGAATGTAAATGGCCTAAGGGCAATTTGTGATAAAAATGCACTTGATTGGATTGAAAAAGAAGAAATTGATTTTATAGGCTTTCAAGAAATCAAAGCACACGAGGATAAATTTCCAAAAAGAATTTATGAGTATCCTTTTAAACATATGTATTCAAATAGTGCTAAAAGAGCAGGGTATTCAGGTGTAATGAGCTTGTGTAATTTTGATTGTGAGGTAAAAAAATGTGAGTTTTTTGATGATGATGAGGGTAGAGTTTTAGAGCATAGCTTTAAAAATGTAGTTTTGTTTAATATTTACTTTCCAAATGGTCAAAAAGATGAAGAGCGTTTGAATTTTAAAATGAAATTTTATAATGACTTTTTAGTGTATTTAGATAAACTTTTAAAAGAAGGTAAAGAAATTATCATCTGTGGAGATGTTAATACCGCACATCGTGAGATAGACTTAACCCACCCAAAAGCTAATGAAAAAACTTCAGGTTTTCTACCGATTGAGCGTGCTTGGATAGATGATTTATTAAAATTAGGTTTTATAGATACTTTTAGGCATATAAATGGCGATGTTAAAGAAAAGTATTCGTGGTGGAGTTATAGAATGAAAGCAAGAGAAAGAAATGTAGGCTGGAGGATTGATTATTTTTTCATTTCTAATGGCTTAAAAGATAAAATTAAAAATGCTTTTATAAGAGATGATATTTTTGGCTCAGATCATGCTCCTGTAGGGATAGAAATCGATATTTAAGGTATTTTTTAATGCCTTAAATAATTATTAAGTAAAAATTGTTATAATTTCATCTTAAAACTGCAAAATGGCCCATTCGTCTAGCGGTTAGGACATCGCCCTTTCACGGCGGTAACACGAGTTCGAGTCTCGTATGGGTCACCACTTACTATTTTATATCCACTTTTTTTTGATAATCATTGTCATATTTTACAAAAAGTTACATTGTTCGATTTAAATATTTTTTTATTTGTTTTCTCTTATTTAAATTAAGTTTATTTTAAAATACTTATTATTAATATATTGAAAGTTATTATTAATAATTTGTAAATTTTTTACATTGACTTCACACTTGTTTTTTAAAATATACAAAAAGGAGGACAAAATGTATAGACCTAAAAGCAAAAATGAGTTAATGAATTTGGTGTATAATGAAAGAATTTCTCTAAGAGATATTGATGTATCTTTGATTGATGATTTTTCTTATGTATTTTATTATTCTAAAAGATTGGATTTTTTAGGTATTGAACATTGGGATGTATCAAATGCTAAAGATATGTCTTATATGTTTTATTGTTGCGAAAGTTTTAATGCAAATTTGTCACGCTGGAATGTCTCTAAAGTTGAAAATATGGCAAGTATGTTTTTTAACTGCAAAAATTTTAATCAAGATTTATCAAAATGGGATACTCAAAATTTAAAAGATATGTCTTATATGTTTTTTAATTGTGTTAATTTTAATCATTCTTTATTGCATTGGAAAACTTCAAATACTACCAGAATGGCACATTGTTTTGAAAACTGTCATGCGTATGAGCATAGTGTTGTGAATTGGGATGTGCAAAATGTAATTACTATGGCATATCTTTTTCACAATTGCAAAAATTTCCATCATGAGCTAGATGAGTGGAATATCCAAAAGGATTGTAATACTGAAAAAATATTTGGAAATCGTGGTATTGATAAACTTTATGCAGTAAAAGGTATAGAGTTGGAATAAACAAAATTCACACAATTTTTGTGTGAATTTTTCTTTTATCTTTTTAAGTTTTTCATCAAGTTTTTGTACTAAACTTATCTTCATAAAGCGTTATTTTTTAGCTTCTAGAGATTATTTTTTAGGAAAATTTACATGAAAATAAAATTTATTACAAAAAGAGATAAAAGTCAAGTTGCATTTGATATTTTTAAAATTAAAAATGCTATTTTTAGAGCCAATATAAACTCTACTGATAAAAAATTAGAAAATGATGAATTAGGTAAGCTTTGTGATGAGGTTGTAGCTTTGCTTGATGAAAATCATGCACAGGTAGAACAAATTCAAGATAAAGTTGAAGAAGTTTTAATAAAAAATGCTTTAATCAATACTGCAAAATCTTATATATTATACCGCCAAAAAAGAACACAAATCCGCAATGGTAGTTATGATTTGCTAAATTTGTATGATGATTTAACCTTCAAAGATTCTAAAGAAGCTGATTTAAAAAGAGAAAATGCTAATATCAACTCAGATAGTGCTATGGGTATGATGTTAAAATATGGTTCAGAAGGAGCAAAATACTATGTAGATGAGTGTATTTTACCAAAACATATCGCAAATGCACATAAAAATGGCGATATACATATACACGATAAAGACTTTTATATGCTAACACAAACTTGTTGTCAAATAGACTTGTTAAAGCTTTTTGAAAATGGTTTTAGCACTGGACATGGAAGTTTGCGTGAGCCAAATGATATCAGATCTTATGCTTCTTTAGCTTGCATTGCTTTACAGGCTAATCAAAATGAAATGCATGGAGGTCAATCTATACCAAATTTTGATTTTGCTATGGCAAAGGGTGTGGCAAAGACTTTTCAAAAAGAGTATAAAAAGGCTATAAATGCTTTTTTTGAAATAAAATTAGAGCAAAGTTTAGACGAGAGTTGCTTTGATAACACAAAATTTCAAGCTTCAAATGAAAAAGAATGTTTCAAAGAGCTTTTAAAGTTTGACTTAAATAGTGATGAGAATTTTTTAAAACAAGCAAATGCTTATGCTTATAAAAGAGCATTAAAGCAAACCCAAGATGCAACTTTTCAAGCTATGGAAGCTTTGGTGCATAATCTTAATACTATGAACTCAAGAGCAGGAGCTCAAGTGCCTTTTAGCACGCTAAATTATGGCACCGATACTTCTTTTGAAGGGCAAATGGTAATAGAAAATTTACTCAAAGCCACGATGAAAGGCTTAGGAAATAGTGAAACACCAATTTTTCCTGTGCAAATTTTTAAAGTAAAAGAAGGTATTAATTATAATGAAAAAGATCCAAACTACAAGCTTTTTAAACTCGCTATAGAATGTGCTTCTAAAAGACTTTTTCCAAATTTTAGCTTTTTAGATGCAAGCTTTAATGCAAAATACTATAAAAAAAATGATTATAATAGTGAAGTAGCTTATATGGGTTGTAGAACTAGGGTTATGGCAAATGTTTATGATGAGAGCAAAGAAATCACAAGTGGCAGGGGAAATTTAAGCTTTACAAGTATAAACCTTGTGCGTTTAGCCATAGAAGCCAAAGGAAATTTAGAGCTTTTTTACTCACTTTTAAAAGAAAAATTAGAGCTTGTGTATGAGCAATTACTTCATAGATATAAAATTCAAAGTCTAAAAAAGGTTAAAAATTTCCCATTTTTAATGGGCGAGGGAATTTGGATAGATTCAGATTCTTTAAAAGAAAATGATAGCGTAGAAAAAATCATAGCACACGGGACTTTGGCTATAGGTTATATAGGACTTTGTGAGAGTTTAATAGCTTTAGTAGGTTCTCATCATGGACAAAGTCAAGAAGCAAGGGACTTAGGTTTGCAAATCGTGCGTTTTATGCGTGAATTTGTCGATGAAAAAGCACTCAAAGACAAACTGAATTTTTCACTCATAGCTACTCCAGCCGAGGGTTTAAGTGGAAGGTTTTTAAAGCTAGATCAAAAAAAATACGGCATTTTAAAAGGCATAACTGATAAAGAATTTTATACTAATTCTTTTCATATTCCTGTGGATTTTCCTATTAGTATATATGAAAAAATTCAAATCGAAGCCCCATATCATGAGTTAAATAATGGCGGGCATATTACTTATGTAGAATTAAACGGCGATGTGAGTAAGAATTTAGAAAGTTTTGAACGCATTATAAAATGTATGAAAGAAAGCAATATAGGCTATGGCTCGATTAATTTCCCACTAGATAGAGATCCGGTATGTGGTTATAGTGGTGTGATAGATGAGTTTTGTCCAAAGTGTCATAGAAAAGAAGATGATATTAAATTTGAACGCATAAGAAGAATCACAGGCTATTTAGTAGGAACGCTTGATCGTTTTAATGACGCTAAAAAAGCTGAAGTTCATGCAAGAATTAAACACGATTTTTCTTAGATTAGCCGGTGTCATAAAAGAATCCATAGTCGATGGCTATGGTTTGCGTTATGTGATTTTTACTCAAGGCTGCCCTCATCATTGCAAAGGTTGTCATAATCCACAAACACATGATTTTAACAAAGGATATTTGCAAGATTTAGCAAGTTTGTGTGATGATATTTGTAAAAATCCTTTACTCCAAGGTGTTACTTTTAGTGGCGGGGAGCCTTTTATGCAAGCAAAAAATTTAAGTATTCTAGCAAAACACATTAAGGCTTTAGGACTTGATCTTACTATATATACAGGTTTTACTTATGAAGAGCTATTGCAAGAACAAGCTATGAAAGAATTGCTTATCTTGGCTGATGTTTTGATAGATGGGAAGTTTATTTTAGAGCAAAAAGACTTATCTTTAAAATTTAAAGGTAGTAAAAACCAACGCATTATCGATGTAGCAAAAAGCTTAGAACAAGGCAAAGTAATACTTTTTGAAAAATAAAGACTCATTTAGTCTTTTTTAACTTAACTATGTTAGAATGCTATAAAATTTAAAAAAAGGAGAACAATATGTTTGAATTAAGAAAACTACCTTATGAAGCAGACGCTTTTGGAGACTTTTTGAGTGCAGAAACTTTTGCATTTCATCATGGCAAACACCATCAAACTTATGTAAACAACCTAAACAATCTTATCAAAGATACTGAATTTGCAGGAAAAGATTTAGTTTATATCATACAAAACTCAAATGGCGGAATTTTTAACAACGCTGCTCAAGTGTATAATCATGACTTTTATTTTGACTGCATTAAGCCAAAAACATGCTGTGGTTGTGGCTGTTCTTTAAGTGATGAGTTTAAAGCAGCGGTTGAAAAAGACTTTGGTTCTATGGAAAATTTAAAAGAAGAATTCATCAAAGGAGCTACAGGAGTATTTGGTTCTGGTTGGTTTTGGCTAGTTTATAACACTCAAAATCAAAAATTAGAATTAGTAGCTACAAGCAATGCTGCTACACCTATCACTGAAGGTAAAGTTCCACTTTTAGTAGTTGATGTGTGGGAGCATGCTTACTATGTAGATCACCGTAATGCACGCCCTGCGTATTTAGAAAAATTCTACGCACACATTAACTGGGAATTTGTAGTAAAAGCTTATGAATGGGCTATCAAAGAAGGTATGAATTCAATAAGCTTTTATGCAAATGAACTTCATCCGCTAAACTAAAAAATAAAATCTCTTAGAAAGTCTAAGAGATTTTACTCTAAAACAACCCCTTCATTTAGCACAACTTCGCCTATTACATAAGCACCTGAGTTCTCTAAAACTTTTCCTACATTAGATGGATCTACCACCATAACTAAGCCCACACCCATGTTAAAGCTTCTATACATTTCAGCTTCTTCTACGCTTTGGCCTATTTGATAAAAAATTTCAGGAGTTTTTAGATGATGTTTTCTAATAATAGCACCTATTCCTCTTGGAAAAACTCTAGGTAAATTTTCTACTAAACCACCACCTGTTATATGAGCTAGTGCATTGATGAAAGGTTTTAATTTTAAAAAGTCTTTTACATAAATTCTTGTAGGTTCAAGTAAAATATCGATTAAATTTTTACCATCTATTTTATCATCAAATTTAAGCTTTTGTGCTTCAAATAATACTTTTCTAGCTAAAGAATATCCATTAGAATGAAGCCCACTACTAGGCAAAGCTAGTAAAATATCTCCATTTTTTACAAAATTTCTTCTATCTATTTCATCTTTTTCAGCCATGCCCACTGAAAAACCTGCTAAGTCAAAGTCATTGTTATGATACATTCCAGGCATTTCAGCAGTTTCTCCGCCTATTAAGGCACAATTTGCTTTTTTACAACCATTAGCAATCCCTGCTACAACCTTTTTAGCTACTTCTACATCTAACTTTGCACTTGCATAATAGTCTAGAAAAAACAAAGGCGTAGCAAAATTGCAAATTAAATCATTCACGCACATTGCTACTAAATCTTCGCCTATGGTGTCAAATTTTTGACTATCAATAGCAAGACGCAACTTTGTGCCTACCCCATCTGTTGCTGCTAGCATAACAGGATTTTTAAAACCACTTGGCATGGCAAAAGCACCCGAAAAAGAGCCTATGCCACCTAAAACATTTTCATTAAAAGTTTCTTTTACTAAAGGCTTGATTGCTTCTACAAAAGTATTACCATTATCTATACTTACACCCGCATCTTCATAGCTTATATTCATTTATCTTCCTTTAAGAATTTAAAAGGTATTTTAACTAAAAATATTTTAAGGTTAAATTATGCAAAATGCTTATTTTGTGACTTCAAGTATAGCAGGTGGAAAGTCAAGCTTTATAAAAATAGTTCAAAATTTGGGTTTTGATACTTTAAGTGCAGATGTGATAGCTCATGAGCTTTTAAATGAAAATGCAAATTCCATAGCTAAGCTTTTTGATAATGATGATTTACTTATAGCAGGAAAAATAGATAGAAAAAAGCTTGGTGCTATTGTATTTAATGATTTAAACGCCAAAAAAAAGTTAGAAGGTTTTTTACATCCTAAAATCAAAGAAGAAATTTTACAAAAAGCACTAATTTTAGATAAAAAAAACAAGGCTTTTTTTATAGAATTGCCTTTATTTTTTGAAAATAATCATTATCAAGATCTAGGAAAAAGTATATTGATTTATGCTCCAAAAGAAATTTTATTAAAAAGATTAATACAAAGAGATAATTTAGATGAAAATGAAGCCTTAAAAAGAATTAATTTGCAACTTGATATAGAAGAAAAACTAAAAAAAGCAGATTTTGTGATAAAAAATATTTCAAGTTATGAAAAATTTGAAGAAAATGTGCTAAATTTTTTAAAACATACTTTAAAGGTTAAAAATGAAATTTTATAAATATTGTGCAAGCGGAAATGATTTTGTAGTATTTGCAGATGGTGAAAAAAAAGATCGTAGCGAGTTAGCTAGAATTCTTTGTAATCGTTATGAGGGCATAGGTGCTGATGGACTTATAGTAGTTGTGCCTCATGATAGATATGATTTTGAATGGGAATTTTATAATTGCGATGGTAGTAAAGCAAATATGTGTGGTAATGGATCGCGTGCAGCAGCTCATTTTGCTCATCATTATCTAAAAAAATCACAATATTTAAATTTTTTAACTGGAGCAGGACTTATAAAATCATTTGTTGATGATGACATGGTAGAGATTAAATTAAGTGGAGTGAAGGATATTAAAGAAGCTTTTAAACATAAAGATAGAATTTGGCAAGGATGTAATACAGGTGTGCCACATATGGTGACTTTTGTTGATGATTTAAATGAATTTGATGTAAATTTATGCAAAGAAGTGCGTAAAAAATATAATGCAAATGTTAATTTTGCTAAAATAGAAAATGAAGAATTTGTAAGAGTTAGAACCTATGAACGCGGGGTAGAAGATGAGACTTTAGCTTGTGGTACAGGTATGGGAGCTTGTTTTTATCTTGCTTATTTAAATCAAAAAGTTAAAGATGATATTTTAGTAAAACCAAAAAGCAAAGAAAATTTATATTTTAGATTAGAGGATGATCAAATATTTTTCAGAGGAAAGGTAAAGTGCTGTTTTGAAGCTGATTATAATTTTACTTAGTAGTTTTTTATTTTTAAAAGCTGAATTTATAGCAGGTTTTGATAAATATTATTATGCTTTAAGTATAAAAGAAAAGCGTGAAGTTTTTATCAAAAAAATCAATGCTTTGTTAGATGTTTCTTTCAAAGAAATTGAAAATGAAAAAGAATTTATAGATATTTTTTTTGAGGAAGCTTTAAAGAGTAATTTTAGAAAACTAAATTCTAATGCTGTGCAAAAACTATGGTTTTTAAAAGAAAAATATCGCGTTAAAAATTTATACGATCACAAGGAATACCAACTGCGTATCCAAAAAGTTCCAAAATCTTTAGCCATAGCTCAAGCAATTATTGAAAGCGCAACTGGTACAAGTCGTTTTGCTAAAGAAGCAAATAATTTATTTGGAGAATGGACTTGGGGCGAGAAAGGTTTGATTCCAAAAGAAAGAAGTGAAGGTAAAACTCATAAAATTCGTATATTTGATACCTTGCAAGAAAGCGTGGATTCATACTTGCTAAATTTAAATCGTCATGATGCTTATAAGGAATTTAGAGCTTGGCGGTGGGATGCTATAAATCAAAATGAAAAACTTGATGGCAAAGAAGCGGCAAGTCATTTGGAAAAATACTCAGAGATCAAAAGTAATTATACTAAGCTTATTATTTCTATCATAAATCAACATAAGCTTGATGAGTTAGATTAATTTCCTAAAGCCCACTCATCAAAAGGTAAAATCATCACACGCACCCCTTCTATGAAAAACTCATCTCTTTGTGAAAGCGTGATGATATAAATAGTCGAAAGTGTGAGTTGGTTTTTACTAAGTATTTTTTTGACTTTTAAACTAAGTAAATCTTTATCTTTAAAGGGCGAGCATAAAAATGCATTTTTAAGACTTGGTAAGTAAAAATCAAAATATTTGGTATAAAAAATTTCTTGTTCAAATTTAAACAACTCGCTTAAAATCAAATTTTCAAACAAAGCACTAAAGTCTTTTTGTATGCTTAGAGAATTTTTTAGTGAAAAGTCCCAAAAATATACTTTTTTTAAATTCTTTTCAAGATTTTTTACAAAATACAAAGTGTAGTTTGATTCTAGTTTTTCTATGCTTTTATATAAGGTATCTTTGGAAATTTTTATAGTATTTTTTAGTGTTTTTAATAGCTCATTAACGCTAAATTCATTCCCGAGTTCTAAGGCAATTTGTTTCAGTATGGTAAGCTCTAATGGAGTGTAAAAACTTCTTAAGTATGATGAGTTTGTGTTAAAGTTGTGATTTAAAATCACATTGCGTCCTGTATGTAAAAAATAACTTACCATGGTTTTAGTGTCAGCGTATTTTTTGTTTAAGCTTAAAAATTCTTCAAAGTCTAAATAATCTAAATGAAGTTCTTCAAAATAATCTAAATGAAAATTGCTATCACAAACGCTTATTATGATTTGCAAATTAAGGTGTTTTAAACTGGCAAAGTCAAAATCATGAGCAAAGTTGCAAAGTGCTAAAAATTTAATCTGTGGATTATAGGTTAAAAACGAATTTAAATTTACCAAAGCACTTGCTTGAAATTTCAAATCATCACAATCAATAAAAAGTATATTTTCACTTTTGTACAAAGATAAAAAATTTAAAATTAAATTTTTCTTACCACTTGCAAAACCACCTTTTATAATGATGTTTTTATGGGTTTGAATTTGAATTTTTCTTTCATCAAATTTTTGAAATTTTGGGTAATTATCGTAAAAAAATTGTAGTGATTTCATAAATTTCTTTGTAATTAATGGTGGAGCATAGCGGGTTCGAACCGCTGACCCCAACGCTGCCAGCGTTGTGCTCTCCCAGCTGAGCTAATGCCCCTTTAGATTTTGAAATCATACTATATTTTTTCTTAGATTTTCTTAATGTATAAAAAATCTTGTAAATTTTATAAAATTTAATTTTTATCCTTTTTAAAAGGAAAATAATTAAAAAAAATGTATAAATTTCTTGACATAGCAAAGGCTCTTTTTATATAATCTCAACATCATTTTATATGGTGGTTAGATTCTTATGGGTCTAACGAGTTCTTTACAAAGGAAAAAATATGGAAAGAATCAGGCTTAAGCTAAAAGCTTATGACCACAGAGTTCTAGATCGCACAGTTGCAGCAATTGTAGAAGCTGTTAAAAGAACAGGTGCTGACATCAGAGGTCCAGTGCCAATGCCTACAAAAATCAAAAGATACACAGTTTTGAAATCTCCACACATCAATAAAGATTCACGCGAACAATTTGAGATGAGAATTCATGCTCGTATGCTTGATATTGTAGCAGCTACTCCAGATACAGTAGATTCACTCACTAAGCTTGACTTGGCTCCAGAGGTCAATGTTGAAGTAAGAGCTATGGGTAAATAAGGATAGAATATGGAATACATTGTAGAAAAAATTGGTATGAGTAGAACAATCAGCACACCAAGCATTCCTGTAACCTTACTTAAACTTGTTCAAACTAAAGTATGTGAAGTAGAAAATGGAAAAGCTTTGGTTGCTTATGTAAAAGGCAAAGCAAATAATAAATGCATTGCGGGTCAGCAAAAAAAATACAATCTTTCAGCTGAATATAATAGATTTGCTTCTTTAGAAGTAGCAAACACAGAAGCAGGTGATATTGATCTTAATCCTTTAAAAGAAGCTTCTATCTTAAAAGTAAGCTTTAATTCTAAAGGTAGAGGTTATAGTGGGGTTGTTAAAAGACACGGATTTGCC
Source organism: Campylobacter sp. CNRCH_2016_0050h (assembly GCF_025772605.1). Classification (NCBI taxonomy): domain Bacteria; kingdom Pseudomonadati; phylum Campylobacterota; class Epsilonproteobacteria; order Campylobacterales; family Campylobacteraceae; genus Campylobacter; species Campylobacter sp. CNRCH_2016_0050h. The sequence goes on from NZ_JAKMSK010000002.1 coordinate 100,106, forward strand.
GGAGGTCCTGCAAGTCACGGTTCAAGATTTCACAGACGCCACGGATCAATCGGTAACCGCGAATGGCCAGGTCGTGTTCAACCAGGTATGAAAATGGCAGGTCATTATGGTAATGCAAAAGTTACTGTTAAAAATGAAGTAGTTTCATTTGATGAAGAAAATGGCATCTTAGTAGTAAAAGGTGCGGTACCAGGATTTAATGGTGCTATGGGTAAAATAAGGATTGCAAAATGAGTAAAGTAACTGTTTTAAATGATAAATTTGAAAAAGCTAGTGAACTCGATCTTCCAGCAAAATATGCAGAAGTTAATCCTCACAACCTTTATTTATATGTAAAATCTTATCTTGCTAGCCTTAGAGCAAACACAGCTCATACTAAAGGTAGAAGCGATGTAAGCGGTGGTGGTAAAAAACCATGGAGACAAAAAGGTCGTGGTGGTGCAAGAGCAGGTTCAACAAGAACGAATGTTTGGGTTGGTGGTGCTGTAGCATTTGGTCCTACAAACAATCGTAATTATTTCCAAAAAGTTAATAAAAAACAAAAACGCTTAGCGCTTGAAAGAGCATTGGCTGATAAAGCACAAAACAATGCATTATTCTCAGTAGATAGTTTAAGCATTGAAAGCGGTAAAACAAAAGATGCAAATGCAGTTATTAAAAAGCTTGGTTTAAAAGATGCTTTAATTGTAAAAGATTTACTAGATGAAAAAACACTTCTTGCTTTTAGAAACTTAGCAAATTGCTATGTAGTTGATATTAGCGAAGTAAATGCTTATTTAGTATCTGTATTTAATGCTGTTATCATTGAAAAAGCAGCGCTTGAATCTATCGTAAAAGAGGGTTAAAATGGCAGATATTACTGATATAAAAACAATACTTTACACTGAAAAAAGCTTAAACCTTCAAGAGCAAGGTGTTGTAGTTATTCAAACTTCTCCAAAAATGACTAAAAATGGTTTAAAAGAAGTTTTAAGAGAATATTTTGGTGTAACTCCAGTAAGAATTAATTCTTTAAAAATGGATGGAAAAGTAAAGCGTTTTAGAGGTCGTGAAGGTCAAAGAAATAGCTTTAAAAAATTCTATGTTAAGCTACCAGAAGGTGTGAGCTTAGAAAGTTCGGAGGCATAAGATGGCAATTAAAACTTATAAACCATATACTCCAAGTAGAAGATACATCACAGGTGTAAGCTCTGATGATATCACAGCAAAAGCTAGTGTGCGTTCATTACTTGTAAAACTTCCAGCTCATGCAGGTCGTAACAATAATGGTAGAATCACAAGCCGTCATAAAGAAGCAGGTGCTAAAAAACTTTACAGAATTATAGATTTTAAAAGAAGAAAATTTGGTATTGAAGGTAAAGTTAAAGCAATCGAGTATGATCCATACAGAAATTGTCGTATTGCATTAATCTCTTATAGAGATGGTGAAAAAAGATACATCTTACAACCAAAAGGTTTAAGCGTTGGTGATGTTATTTGCGCTGCTGAAAGCGGACTTGACATTAAACCAGGTAATGCAATGAAATTGAGAAACATCCCAGTGGGTACTATCGTACACAATATCGAGTTAAAACCGGGCAAAGGTGGACAAATGATCCGTTCAGCGGGTGCTTATGCTCAATTAATGGGTAAAGAAGAAAAATATGTTATCTTAAGACTTGCAAGTGGTGAAATGAGACAAGTTTTAGCTGAATGTATGGCAAGTATCGGTGAAGTTGGTAATGAAGAATGGTCAAATGTGACTATCGGTAAAGCAGGAAGAAACCGCCATAGAGGTATTCGTCCTCAAACAAGAGGTTCTGCGATGAACCCAGTTGATCACCCGCACGGTGGGGGTGAAGGTAAGAAAAATTCAGGCCGTCATCCAGTTACTCCATGGGGTAAACCAACTAAAGGTGCTAAAACTCGCCGTAAAAAAGCTAGCGATAAGCTAATAATTTCAAGAAGAAAAGGAAAGTAAGATGGCTAGGTCACTAAAAAAAGGTCCTTTTGTTGATGACCATGTAATGAAAAAAGTCATCGCTGCTAAAAAAGCTAACGATGGTAAGCCAATTAAAACTTGGTCAAGACGCAGCACTATTATACCTGATATGATAGGTTTAACTTTTAATGTTCATAATGGAAAAAGCTTTATCCCAGTATATATTACTGAAAATCATATCGGTTACAAATTAGGTGAATTTGCACCTACTAGAACATTTAAGGGTCATAAAGGCTCTGTTCAGAAAAAAATAGGTAAGTAAAGGAGATTTATGAGTAGAGCGTTAATTAAATTCATAAGATTATCTCCAACTAAAGCGAGATTGATTGCTAGAGAAGTTCAAGGTATGAATGCAGAGCTTGCATTAGCTAGTTTGAAATTTATGCCAAATAAAGGTGCTAAATTTATAGCAAATGCTATTTCAAGTGCTGTAGCAAATGGCGGATTTGAAGCAAATGAAGTTGTTGTTTCAAGTTGTCGTGTTGATGCTGGTGCGGTTTTAAAAAGATTTAGACCAAGAGCTAGAGGAAGTGCTAGTCGTATTAGAAAGCCAACTTCACACATTTTGGTAGAAGTTAGTAAAGTAGAAGCAAGTGCTGAAAAAACTACAAAAGCTAAAAAAGCATCAGTGAAAAAGGAAAGCTAATATGGGACAAAAAGTAAATCCGATTGGTTTAAGACTAGGAATTAATAGAAATTGGGAATCAAGATGGTTTCCTACAAAAGCTAATTTAGCAGAAAATATTGGTGAAGATTATAAAATCAGAACTTTTTTAAAAAGAAAACTTTATTATGCAGGAATTAGCCAAATTCTTGTAGAAAGAACAGCGAAAAAATTAAGAGTAACTGTTGTAGCTGCAAGACCAGGGATTATTATTGGTAAAAAAGGTAGTGATGTTGATATTTTAAGAAAAGAACTTCAAGATTTAATCAAAAAAGAAGTTAATATCAATATCAAAGAAGAAAGAAAAGCAGGTGCTTCAGCTCAGCTTGCAGCTGAAAGTGTTGCTACTCAACTTGAAAAAAGAATTGCTTTTAGAAGAGCAATGAAAAAAGTAATTCAAGGAGCGCAAAAAGCAGGTGCTAAAGGGATTAAAGTTTCAGTTTCAGGCCGTTTAGGTGGTGCTGAAATGGCAAGAACTGAATGGTACCTAGAAGGTCGTGTTCCACTTCACACTTTAAGAGCAAAAATTGATTATGGTTTTGCAGAAGCACATACTACTTATGGAAATATAGGTATTAAAGTGTGGATCTTCAAAGGTGAAGTTTTACAAAAGGGTGTTCAACCTGAAAAAACCGAAGAAAACGCTCCAACTAAAAAAACTAGAAGAGCAAGAAGAGGTAAATAATCATGTTAATGCCAAAAAGAACAAAATATCGTAAAATGATGAAAGGGCGTAACAGAGGTTATGCCAACAGAGGGACTGAATTTACTTTTGGTGATTTTGCCCTAAAAGCAACTGAAGCTGGCCGTATCAATTCACGCCAAATCGAAGCAGCTCGTATTGCTTTAACTCGTTTTGTAAAAAGACAAGGTAAAACTTGGATTAGAGTTTTCCCAGATAAACCTCTAACTAAAAAACCTTTAGAAACTCGTATGGGTAAAGGTAAAGGTGCAGTTGAGGAATGGGTAATGAACATTAAACCAGGTCGTATTATTTATGAAATGGCAGGGGTTAATGAAGAAATGGCAAGACAAGCTTTAACTTTAGCGATGCATAAATTGCCATTTAAAACTAAGTTTGTTACAAGAGAGAGCCAAAATGAAATATACTGAGATTAAAGATAAAACAGCAGGTGAACTTGCAACAATGCTAAAAGAAAAAAAGGTGCTTTTATTTACTTTAAGACAAAAGCTAAAAACAATGCAGCTAACTAATCCTAAAGAGATTAGCGAAGTTAAAAAAGACATCGCTAGAATCAATACTGCAATTAGCGCTTTAAAATAAGGATAGAAAATGGCATTTAAAAGAGAAATTCAAGGCGTTGTTGTTCAAATTGCTGGAGATAAAACAGCAACAATTTTGGTTGAAAGAAAAGTGGTTCACCCAAAATACAGAAAAATCGTAAAACGCTTTAAAAAATATTTAATTCATGATGAAAGAAATGAACTTAAAGTGGGAAATACTGTAGTTGCTATTGAATGTAGACCACTTTCTAAGAGAAAATCATTTCGCTTAAAAACTATAGTATCAGCAGGAGTTGAGTAATGATTCAGAGTTTTACTAGGCTTGCAGTTGCTGATAATAGCGGTGCAAAAGAATTAATGTGTATTAAGGTTTTAGGTGGTAGTAAAAGAAGATACGCTACTGTTGGTGATGTAATTGTTGCATCTGTAAAAAAAGCTCTACCAAATGGTAAAGTTAAAAAAGGTCAAGTGGTAAAAGCAGTTATCGTTAGAACTAAAAAAGAAATTCATAGAGACAATGGTTCTTTAATTCGTTTTGATGAAAATGCAGCAGTTATTCTTGATGCTAAAAGAGAGCCTATCGGAACGCGTATTTTTGGACCAGTAGGTCGTGAAGTAAGATATGGTGGCTTTATGAAAATTGTTTCACTAGCACCGGAGGTGTTGTAATGAAATTAAAAATTAAAAAGAATGATATGGTAAAAGTTATCGCAGGCGATGACAAAGGCAAAACGGGTAAAGTTTTAGCAGTATTTCCTAAGACAAATAAAGTAATTGTTGAGGGTTGTAAAATCGCTAAAAAAGCTGTTAAGCCAAGTGATAAAAATCCAAATGGCGGTTTTATCAATAAAGAAATGCCAATGGATATTTCAAATGTAGCAAAGGCAGGAGAATAAGATGATGAGATTGAAAGAAAAATACACTCAAAATATCAAACCTGCTTTAGTTAAAGAATTTGATATTAAAAATCCTATGCTTGTTCCTTTTATTGAAAAAGTTGTAATCAGTGTAGGTGCTGGGGAATTAGCAAAAGATCAAAAAGTATTACAAAATGTTGCAGATACTATTTCATTGATCGCTGGGCAAAAAGCAGTTATCACAAAAGCTAAAAAATCAGTTGCTGGTTTTAAAGTAAGAGAAGGCTTCCCAGTAGGTGTAATGGTAACATTAAGAAAAGACAATATGTATGCTTTCTTAGATAAGCTTATTACTATAGCTCTTCCTCGTGTTAAAGACTTTAGAGGTCTTCCAAGAGATGGTTTTGATGGAAGAGGAAACTATAACTTTGGTTTAGATGAGCAGTTAATGTTCCCAGAAGTTGAATATGATAAAATCTTAAGAACTCATGGTATGAACATTTCTATCGTTACAACAGCAAAATCAGATAAAGAGGCACAAAAATTATTAGAATTATTTGGCGTGCCATTTGCAAAAGGAAAGTAATATGGCTAAAAAATCAATGATTGCAAAAGCTGCCCGCAAACCTAAATTTAGCGTTAGAGGGTATACTAGATGCCAAATTTGTGGAAGACCACATTCAGTTTATAGAGATTTTGGAATTTGTAGAGTTTGCTTAAGAAAAATGGCAAATGAAGGTTTAATTCCTGGTCTTAAAAAAGCAAGTTGGTAAGAGGAAAGAACCATGATAAATGATTTAATTTCAGATTCACTAACAAGAATTAGAAATGCAGGGATGAGAAGATTAGAGACTACTCAACTTTTGCATTCTAAAGTTATCGAAGCTTTACTTGGAATTTTCCAAGCTAAAGGCTATATTGAAAGCTTTAATGTTATTGAAGAGGATAAAAAGAAATTCATCAATGTAGTTTTAAAATATGATGAAAAAGGCAAAAGCGTAATTAATGAAGTTAAGCGTATTTCTAAACCTGGTCGTCGTGTTTATAAAGGCAAAGATGAGATCAAAAGATTTAAAAACGGTTATGGTACTATCGTAGTAAGCACTTCAAAAGGTGTTTTAGCTAACGACGAAGCTTACAAAGCAGGCGTTGGCGGCGAAGTTTTATGTACTATTTGGTAAGAGTTTCTACTTTTTATGGTATTCGGTATCCATTCTTATAAAGTAGTCATATCGTAGACAAGTAAAAAGGAAAAATGAATGTCTCGTATAGGTAAACAACCAGTTGCTATTCCAAGTGGAGTAGAAGTAAAATTAGAAGGTAACTTGCTAAAATTCAAAAAAGGAAATTTAGCAAAAGAGCTTGATACAAAAGCAAATGTTAATGTTGAGATTAAAGAAGGACAAATTCTTTTCTCTCCTAAAGGTGAAGATAGACAAAGTAGAGCTTATTGGGGAACTTATAGAGCTTTAGCTCAAAACATCATTATCGGTTTAACTGATGGCTTTAGCAAAACTTTAGAAATCAACGGTGTTGGTTATAAAGCTGCGTTAAAAGGTAAAGTTCTTGAACTTGCTTTAGGTTTTTCTCATCCTATCAACTATGCTATTCCAGAAGACATAGAAATTACCGTTGATAAAAACAATGTTATTATTAAAGGTAGCGATAAACAAGTGGTAGGTCAAGTTGCTGCTCAAATTCGTGAATTTAGACCACCTGAGCCTTACAAAGGAAAAGGTGTTAAATATTCAGATGAGCGTATTATCCGCAAAGCTGGTAAGACATCTAAGAAGTAAGGATAGAATATGAGAGCAAATGTATTAAAAAGAAAAATATCTTTAAGAATTAAAAGAAAAAAAAGAATTAGAGCAAAAATTTCAGGAACACAAGCTCTTCCAAGAGTTTCTGTTTTTAAATCAAACAGAACTTTATATATCCAAGCTATCGATGATGTTAAAGCAGTAACTTTAGCAGCAGTAGATGGAAGAAAAATTGGTGTTAAAGCAAATAAAGAAGGCGCTAAAAAAATAGCAGCTGAATTTGCAAAAGTTTTAAAAGCTAAAAACATAGAAGAAGCAGTGTTTGATAGAAATGGTTATTTATACCATGGTGTTATTGCAGCATTAGCTGAAGCACTAAGAGAAAACGGAATCAAACTATAACCCAAAAGGAAGATCGATGGAAAAATATAATAGAGAAGAATTTGAAGAAGTAATCGTCGATATCGGCAGGGTTACTAAGGTTGTTAAAGGTGGTAGAAGATTTAGATTTACTGCTTTAGTTATCGTTGGAAATAGAAAAGGTTTAGTTGGTGTAGGCTATGGAAAAGCTAAAGAAGTTCCAGATGCTATCAGAAAAGCAGTTGATGATGCTTTTAAAAACATTGTTGAAGTTAAAACAAAAGGTTCAACTATCCCTCATGATGTAGAAGTAAAATACAACGCAAGTAGAATTTTACTTAAACCAGCAAGCGAAGGTACAGGGGTTATTGCAGGTGGTTCAACACGTCCTATCGTGGAACTTGCAGGTATTAAAGACATTTTAACTAAGTCTTTAGGTTCAAATAATTCAGCAAATGTTGTGCGTGCTACTATCAAAGCACTTACAATGCTTAAAGGATAATCAATGAATTTAACAAAAGCACCAGGTTCAACACATAAAACCAAAAGAATAGGCCGTGGTCAAGGTAGTGGTATGGGAAAAACTTCCACTAAAGGTGGAAAAGGCCAAACTGCTAGAAAAGGTTATAACGAAAAAAGAGGTTTTGAAGGGGGTCAACAACCACTTCAAAGACGCTTACCAAAAGTAGGCTTTACTTCTAAATTTGAAAAACCTTATGTGATTAATGTTGAAAAAATCACAGCAATCAAAGAGCTTAGCGAAATTACATTTGAAACAATCAATAGTATTCATAAGCTTTCAAAAAATGTAAATAAAGTTAAGCTTATTGGAGCAAGTGCTAAAGATCTTGCTAGTAAAATTAAAGACGAGAAGATCACTTTTAGCGGACAAAAATAATGAATAAAGCATTGACAAATAAAATTCTCATAACATTAGCTTTTTTATTTGCTTATAGAATATTAGCTTATGTTCCAGTTCCGGGGGTTAATGTCAGTGTTATCAAGGAATTTTTTGATTCTAATGCATCTAATGCATTAGGCTTGTTTAATATGTTTAGTGGGGGTGCTGCTGAAAGACTTAGCATCATCTCTCTAGGCATTATGCCTTATATTACTGCTTCGATTATTATGGAGCTTTTAGCGGCAACTTTTCCTAACATAGGAAAGATGAAAAAAGAACGCGATGGTATGCAAAAATATATGCAAATTATCCGTTATGCTACTATAGTTATCACTTTGGTGCAAAGTATAGGTGTTTCTATAGGCTTGCAAAGTCTTCATGGAAAAGCAGGTCAATCAGCTATTATGATTGATATGAATACTTTTATTGCACTTTCTGCTATTTCTATGCTTGCAGGTACCATGCTTTTGATGTGGATAGGTGAGCAAATCACTCAACGCGGTATAGGAAATGGTATTTCTTTAATCATCTTTGGTGGTATTGTTTCTACAATTCCAGGTGCAATTAGTGGAACAGTAAATTTGGTAAATACAGGTGAGATGAATTTCTTGACTATCATTGCCATTTTAGTTGTAATTTTACTTACTATTTGGGCTATTATAGTAGTAGAGCTTGGAGAAAGAAGAATTCCTATTTCTTACTCAAGAAAAGTAATCATGCAAAATCAAAACAAACGCATTATGAATTACATACCTATTAAAATAAATTTAAGTGGAGTAATTCCTCCTATTTTTGCAAGTGCGATTTTGATGTTTCCAAGCACTATTTTGCAAACAAGTACAAATGAGTATGTGTTAAAAATTTATGACTTTTTAAATCCAAATGGATTTTTCTTTCATTTTTTAACATTCTTACTTGTTATTTTCTTTGCGTATTTTTATGCATCAATTGTATTTAATGCAAAAGATATAGCTGAAAATCTTAAAAGACAAGGTGGTTTCATACCAGGTATTAGACCAGGTGAAGGAACTGCAAATTATCTTAATGAAGTAGCATCAAGACTTACCTTGTCAGGTTCTATTTATTTAGGGCTTGTAGCTACATTACCATGGCTTATTGTGAAGTTGTTTGGTGTGCCTTTTTATTTTGGTGGAACTTCTGTTTTGATCGTAGTTCAAGTAGCGCTTGATACAATGAGAAAAATCGAAGCTCAAATTTATATGAATAAATACCAAACCTTAAGTGCAGTAGGCTTATAAGAAAGTAGATTTTCTACTTTCTTCTCTTTTTAAGGATTTTGATGAGACTAGGCGTTTTTGATAGCGGTGTAGGTGGGCTTAGTGTTTTAAAATCTTTACTTCAAGCAAAACTTTTTAAAGAATATATTTACTATGGGGATACCGCAAGGGTACCTTATGGGGTTAAAGATAAAAAAACTATCATTAAATTTTCCCTAGAAGCTTTAGAGTTTTTCAAAGAAAAAAAAGTCGATATGCTTATTATTGCGTGTAATACAGTTAGCGCGTATGCTTTAGAAATTCTAAAAGCAAATGCACCATTTCCGGTTCTTGGAGTTATAGAAGCAGGGGTTTTAGCGGTTAAAAACTCTTTAGAAGATAAAAACTCCAATATATTAGTCATTGCAACACAAGCTACCGTGGATTCTCACGCTTATAAGCAAGCTTTAATCAAAGAAGGTTTTTTAAAAGTGGAAGAAAAAGCAACTGGGCTTTTTGTACCTATGGTTGAAGAAGGGATTTTTCAAGGAGATTTTTTAAAAGCTGCTTTTGAGTATTATTTTAATAAGCTTAAATTTCATCCTAATGCTCTAATCTTAGCATGTACGCATTTTCCTTTAATCGCCCATTCTTTGGAAGAGTATTTTGGCAAAAATACAAAACTTATTCATTCAGGCGAGGCTATAGCTTTGCAATTGCAACAAGAATTTAACTTAACATCAATCCAAGAAGAAGCTAACATTCAATTTTATGCTTCAAGCGATGTGGAAAAACTAAAAAAAATTGCAAATTTATGGCTTTAATTAATGAATATTTACTAAAGTATTTTTTATATTAATAATTTATTTTTATTTAAACATAGTTGCATTATAATTTTTATCATTTCTAATGAAAGGACTAACATGAAAAAAATGTTAATGTGCGCAGCTATGGCACTAAGTTTAGGAGCAGGAATTTTGGAAGCAAAACCAAAAGTTGCAATTTTAGCTACAGGTGGAACTATTGCAGGCTCGATTGATAGTTCGGTAGCTACAACAGGTTATACAGCAGGTGTTTTAGGGGTTGATGCTTTGATTAAAGCAGTGCCTCAAATTCAAGATTTAGCAGTAATTAGCGGGGATCAAATTGCAAATATTGATAGTAAAGATATGACAAATGAAATTTGGCTAAAACTTGCTAAAGAAGTCAATAGGCTTTTAAAATCTGATGTAGATGGAGTTGTGATTACTCATGGTACTGATACCATGGAAGAAACTGCATATTTCCTAAATTTAACCGTAAAAAGCGATAAACCTGTTGTTTTAGTTGGTGCAATGCGCCCATCAACTGCAATTAGTGCAGATGGTCCTAAAAATCTTTACAATGCTGTAGCGTTAGCAGCAGATCCACAAGCAAAAAATAAAGGTGTAATGGTGGCTATGAATGATAGAATTCAAAGCGCTAGAGGCGTTATGAAAACTCATAGTTTAAATGTAAATGCATTTAGTTCACCGGATATGGGTGATATGGGTTATATAGTAGATGGAAAAGCATTCTTCTACAATACTAATACAAAATTACACACTAAAAAATCTCCATTTGATGTTAGCAAGCTAAAAGAATTACCAAAAGTAGATATTCTTTATAGTTATGCAAATGATGGTAGCGGTGTTGCAGCAAAAGCTTTGTTTGAAAATGGAACTAAAGGTATAGTTGTAGCTGGAACAGGTGCTGGCAGTATTCATGATTATCAAAAAGATGTATTAAAAGAATTGCTTAAAAAAGGTCTTAATGTAGCGGTAAGCTCACGTGTAGTAGCTGGTAGAGTTGTAGTAAGTGATGCTGATGCAAAACTTGGTTTTATTGATACAGGTGATATGAGTCCTCAAAAAGCTAGAGTATTATTAATGCTTGCTTTAACTAAAACAAGTGATCCTAAGAAAATTCAAGAATATTTCTTAAAATACTAAAATCTTTTAGCACCCAAATGCTACAATAACATTTGGGTGAGTTTTTCAATCAAAATCTTACTTAAATTAATCACAAGAAGGATATTAAATGAGACAATATGAAAGCTATAAATGCCAAAAATGCGGCAATGAAGTAGAAGTGCAAAATGTAGGTGGTGGAAAGCTTAGTTGCTGTGGTCAAGAAATGGAGTGCATTACTAAAGATTTAACAGCCATAAATTTGATGAAAGCTTTCGCAGGTGAATCTATGGCAAGAAACAAATATGATTTATTTGCAGATATTGCTCAAGAAGAAGGTTGGCATGCTATTGCAAAGCATTTTAGAGAAGCTGCAGAAAATGAAAAATGGCATGCAAGAGCTGAATTTAAAGCATACCATGAATTAGTAGATGGTAAAGCTTTAGAAGAAACTGCTAAAAATTTAATCTGTGCAGCAGAGGGTGAAAATTACGAGCATACTACCATGTATCCAAATTTTGCACAAATTGCAGAAGATGAAGGCAAAAAAAACATAGCAAGATTATTTACTGCTATTGGTAAAGTAGAAATTGAGCATGAAAGAGAATATTTAGCACTTAAAAAAATGCTTGAAGAAGAAGATTTCTTTAATTCAGAAGTAGAAGAATTATGGGTTTGTGAAGTTTGTGGGCATATACACCGTGGTAAAAAAGCACCAAATGCCTGTCCTTTGTGTAAAGCTCCAAAAGAATACTTCAAACGAGAATTTTTAGGATAATTTTAAAAATCTTGATAAAAATGATAAAATATTTTATTTTTATCAAGGCCTAATATGCAAATTTTAACTCATCCTTTTGAACCTTTCTTTGATGAACACTCAAAAGTTTTAATACTAGGTTCTTTTCCATCTATTAAATCAAGAGAAGAAAATTTTTATTATCAACATAGTAAAAATCGCTTTTGGCGTATTTTTGAAATATTATTTGAGTGTGAGTTAAAAACAGTACAAGTTCAAAAAGCTTTTTTAAAAGCAAATCATATAGCACTTTGGGATGTTATAGCAAGTTGTAAGATAAAAAATTCAGATGATAAAACTATTTCTTATGCCAAAGCAAATGATATAAGTATTATTTTAGATAAGGCAAATATAGAAAAAATTTGTGTATTAGGTAAAGTTGCAAGTAAATATTTTGCTAAATTTTATCCTGAGCAAGAATTTTTTGAACTTCCTTCAAGCTCACCTGCCAATATAAATTATTCTTTAGAAAATTTAGTAGAAAAATACACTATTATAAAGGAAAAATAATGGCTTTAGTTGGAGTAGATGAGGCTGGGCGTGGAGCTTTAGCTGGAGATATGCACTTGGCAGCTTGCAAGCTTTTAAAAAATATTGATGGTTTAGCTGATTCTAAAAAATTAAGTGCAAAAAAAAGAGAAGAATTATATGAGCAAATTCTTTCTAATTCAAATTTTTTAATCCTTGCTTTTTCACCTTTGCAAATTGATATTTTAGGACTTAATCAGTGTTTAAATTTGGGCTTAAAGATAATAAAAAAACATTTTAACCAAGATGAGATTTTATATGATGGAAATTTAAATTATGGTGTTTTGGGTATTAATACTATGATTAAAGCTGATATGAAAGTGCAAGAAGTTTCAGCCGCTAGTATATTAGCTAAGGTAAGTCGTGATCAAAAAATGTGTTATTTTTCTAAAATATATAATAATTATGATTTTGATAAACACAAAGGTTATGGTACAAAAGCTCATATAGAAAAGATTAAAGTATTTGGTTATTCACCTTTGCATCGCAAAAGTTTTATGTTAAAGTGTTTTGAGAAAAGCTTATTTGATTAGATTGTGTTTTGTAGTTTTAATAATGAAAAAATATAATTAAAAACTATTTTTTTAATAATAATCTATTAAAAATTATAATATTGGTCTAAAATACTCTATGTTTTAAGAAAAATTAATTTTTTTCTATTATAGTAATATAAAAATATTTTAAGGGGTATTATGTCTTTACTTTTAAGTGAGCTAAAGATTGGAAATTTTTATGTAAAAAATCGCATCGTAATGCCTCCTATGGATATGTATGAAACACAAGTTTTAGATGGTAAGATTAATCAATTTCACTTGATACATTATGGAGCTAGAGCTTTGGGTGGTGTTGGGCTTATCATAGTTCAAGCTTGTGCGATTAATGAAAATGCAAAAATTGCTGATAATGATATAGGCCTTTGGGGAGATTTTCAAATTCGAGGACATAAGGAGCTTGTCGATCTTTGTCATCATTTTGGTGCTAAAGTTGCTATCCAACTAAATCATAGTGGTCGTAAAAATTCATGCAAACAAGCTATATCAAAAGCCCCAAGTAATATTGCTTTTAGTGAAAAATTTTCTAAACTTCATGTTTTAAGTAAAGATGAAATTTTGCAAATTGAACAAGAATTTATCCAAAGTGCTAAAAGAGCTAAAGAAGCAGGCTATGATGCGATAGAACTTCATAGTGCTCATGGGTATTTGCTTAGTTCATTTTTATCTCCTTTATCAAATCAAAGAGATGATGAATATGGTGGTAGTTTTGAAAATAGAGCGCGTCTTTTGTGTGATATCATTAAGCGTATAAAAAAAGAAGTTGATATTACTTTATTTGTAAGAATTTCAGCTACAGAGTGGCAAGAGGGTGGTTGGAATTTGGAAGATAGTAAAAAACTTGCCTTGATTTTAGAAAATTTAGGCGTTGATATGTTAGATATTTCAGCAGGAGGAAATATTAACAAACCTTCTTTAGTGCCAAATATAGCACCACTTTATCAAGCTCCTTATGCTAAGGCTTTAAAAGAAGTTGTTAAAATTCCTATATCTTGTGTGGGTCTTATAAATAGTGCTAGCGAAGGTGAGGCTTTGCTTTTGGGTGAGGTGTGTGATTTAGTTTGTTATGGTAGAAAATTATTAAGAAATCCAAATTTTGCAAATGAAGCCGCAGTTGCTTTAAATGAAAGAGAAAAAATCACGCCAAACTACTCAAGAGCATATTTGTAAAATAATACAAAAAGTTTTTAGGTAAAAGCTTTTTTTATTATTTTTTACAAGGAGAAAATGTGGATAATCTTAAGTGGAATTCTTTTGATACGCGTTGGATGCTTTCTCTTTTTGGGACTGCAGTTGGTGCGGGGATTTTATTTTTACCTATTAAAGCAGGTGTTGGTGGTTTTTGGCCAGTTGTTGTAATGGCTTTGATTATTTTTCCAATGGTGTATTTAAGCCATAGAGCCTTAAGTCGTTTTGTATGTCAAGCAAATGGTAATGATAAAGATATTACTCATGCGGCTGAAGAGTATTTTGGTAGAAAAGTAAGTATTTTTATTTCTGTGCTTTATTTCTTTGCAATTTTCCCAATTTGTTTAGCATATTGTGTAGGTATAACTAATACTTTTGAGAGTTTTATTTATAATCAATTCTTACCACTTTTAGATCCAAATGGTTCTTTCGCAAACGCAATTAGTGCTATGTATCAAACAAGTGTAAATGAGCAAGGAAAAACTATAGCTAATTTACTTCCTTTTTATAGAGCGCTTTTTGCTTTTGTTTTAGTAAGTATTTTTATGCTTATTATGCTTTTTAGTGAAGAATTAATTACTAAAGTATGTGAGTGGCTTGTATATCCTTTATGTGCTATTTTATTTTTATTTTCTTTATATCTTATCCCGCAATGGTCGTTTGAAAGTTTTAGTGCTATTCCTGGAACAAAAGAATTTATTACTATAGTATGGCTAACTTTACCGGTTTTAGTGTTTTCATTTAATCACTCACCAGCGATTTCTACTTTTTCTTTAAGTGTAAAAAGACAATATCCTGAAAATTCAGTACAAAAAGCAAATCAAGTGTTATTTAGAACTTCTGTAATGTTACTTGCTTTTGTAATGTTTTTTGTGGTATCTTGCGTGCTTTCTTTAACTCCTGCAGAACTTGCTGAAGCTAGAGCACAAAACATACCTGTACTTTCTTATTTTGCTAATAAACTTGATAATCCATTTATTTCTTATGGTGGTCCACTAATCGCATTTTTAGCAATTTCTAGTTCATTCTTTGGGCATTATTTTGGTGCTAGGGAAGGTGCTTATGGTATAGTTAGAAAATGTTGTAAATTAGCAGGTAATGATAATCCGGATTTGAAAAAAATCGCAGTTTATTCAACTTTGGTAATGTATATTGTTATGTTAATTACTGCTTATGTAAATCCAAGTATTTTAGGTTTTATTGAAAGCTTAGGTGGTCCAATCATTGCCGCAATCTTATTTTTAATGCCTATGATTGCAATTTACACTGTATCTAAAATGAAAAAATTCCAAAACAAAGCTTTAGATGCATTTGTGTTTATCACAGGTATTTTGACAATCATCACTGTAATTTATACTTTTTAAGGTGCTGATGAATGAGTAGTAATTTAAGTATATTTAAAGTTGGTGTCGGTCCTTCATCTTCTCATACTTTAGGACCAATGCTAGCAGGGAATATGTTTTGTGAAAAAATCAAAGATAAAATCACACAAATTACAAAAATTCAAATCAAACTTTATGGCTCTTTATCGCTTACTGGTAAAGGCCATTTAAGTGATAAAGCTATTATATGGGGGTTGAGTGGCTTAAGAGCAAAAGAATTAAATATTGCTTTGCAAGATCGTGTGTTTAATAAAATTTTGCAAGATAAAATTTTGGTTTTAGATGCTCAAAAAGAATTAAATTTTGATTACGATAAAGATTTGATTTTTGAAAAAGACTTTTTACCTTTGCATGAAAATGGATTGAAAATAAGTGCTTATAATGAAAATGGAGAAATCATTGCTGAAGAAATTTATTATTCGGTAGGCGGTGGTTTTGTTATGAGTGAAGCTGAACTTCAAAAACACAAAGATGGAGCTTGTGAGCAAAAACATACTAAATTAGAACTTGATATTAATAATGCAAGTGATGCTTTAAGAATTTGCGAAGAAAATTCATGGGATCTAGCAAAACTCTCTTATGAATATGAGCTTCAATTTCACACTAAAGAAGAAATTAGAGCTTATTGTTTAGAAATTTGGGAAGTAATGCAAGAAGTTTATTATAATGGTATTCATCCAAGCTCAGATTTTCTTCCAGGGAATTTACATTTAAAACGCCGCGCCAAAGGACTTAATGAGCGTTTGGCTATGACAAGTGATCCTTTAGGAATTATTGATTTTATTTCTTTATATGCTATTGCTATTGCAGAGGAAAATGCAAGTGGAGCTAGAGTGGTAACTGCACCAACTAATGGTGCATGTGCTGTTGTACCTGCTGTAATGCTTTATCTTAAAAATCATACTATTGGTTTTAACGATGAAAAAGCCATTAATTTTTTACTTACTGCTATGTTAATAGGCTCTTTTTATAAGAAAAATGCAAGTATAAGTGGTGCTGAAGCTGGCTGTCAAGCTGAAATTGGTAGTGCAAGTTCTATGGCAGCAGGAGCTATGGCTACTGTAATGGGTTTTGATGCAAAGATAGCTTGTAATGCTGCTGAAATTGCAATGGAGCATCATTTAGGTTTAACTTGTGATCCAGTAAGTGGTTTAGTGCAAATTCCTTGTATAGAAAGAAATGCCTTTGGAGCGATTAAAGCAATTTCAGCTGCTAGAATGGCAATGAGTAGAAAATCAACTCCAAAAGTAAGTCTTGATGAGGTTATAAAAACTATGTATGAAACCGGCAAAGACATGAACTCAAAATACAAAGAAACTTCTTTAGGTGGCCTAGCTACTAATCTTACAAGTGTATGTTAAAACCTTAAGTTTTAAAACTTAAGGTTTTTCCTTAAAGCTTTTAAAAGCGCATAAATGCTAAATTTTTAAAAATTTTAAGGAAAATATAAATGATAGAAATCAAAAAACCAGCAGAAATAGAAAAACTACGCAAGGCAAATGAACTTGTAGCTAGAACGCTTGACTATCTAGAGGACATTATAGTTCCGGGTATGAGTTTAAAAGAAATTGACATTAAAGCAGAAGAATTTATACTTGATCATGGTGCAAAACCATCTTTTAAAGGCTTATATGGTTTTCCAGGCAGTATTTGTATCTCGCTTAATCAAGCTTGCATTCATGGCGTAGGGGATGAGCGTATTTTAAAAGAAGGCGATATTTTAGGGCTTGATGTGGGTACTTGCATAGATGGATATTATGGAGATGCAGCAAGGACTATACCTATAGGTCAAATTTCAGCCACTGATGAGGCTTTGATTGCTTGTGCTAAAGATGCTTTGTATTATGCTATAGATATTATCAAAGAAGGTATGCGTTTTAAAGAGCTTTCATATGAGCTTGGCGAGTTTATCACTAAAAGAGGATTTGTACCTTTGAAAGGTTATTGTGGTCATGGTATAGGTAAAAAGCCACACGGTGAGCCTGAAATTCCAAATTATTTAGAACCAGGTGCTAGTGCAAAAAGTGGACCTAAAATCAAAAATGGCATGGTATTTTGCATAGAACCTATGGTATGTCAAAAAGATGGCACACCGGTACATTTAAAAGGTAATTGGGAAGCAGGAAGCAAAGATGGATTAAATGCTGCTCATTATGAGCATTGTGTTGCAATTATAAATGGCAAAGCAGATATTTTATCTAAGTAAGAAAGTTTAAACTTTCTTACTCAAATGTTTTTAGTTTTTCTGAAAGTTTAGAAGCATTTTCTAAAACATCTTGTGAAATTTGTGTTAGCTCGAGTGAATAGTTTTTAACACAATTTGCAAGTTCAGTCACTTTTTCTACATTTTGTTCTAACTCATTCATTTTAGCTTTTGACTCATCGCTTTTTTCTTCCATAATTTTAGTAGAATGGATACTTGTTTTTAATTTTTCTATAGAAGCACCGACTTCACCTTGTAAGATATTAGCTTTGTTAGAAGTATCACTCATGGATTGATGAATTCCATCCATCAAGCTTTTGTTGTCATTAATTTGTTGTACTATAGTTCTTACAGTAGTTTCTATAGCGACTAAAGATTTTGTAGTTTTATCAGCTAAGTTTCTAACTTCATCGGCAACAACAGCAAAGCCTCTACCATGTTCTCCTGCACGAGCTGCTTCAATAGCTGCATTTAAAGCTAGTAAGTTAGTTTGATCGGCTATATCTTTGATAGCTGCTGTAACTTCTACAATACTATCAGCACTTTGTACTAGTATATCCATAGCACTTAAAACACTTTGTTCTTTTTCTCCACTTAGTAATATAAGCTCTACTAACTCTTTAAGTGTTTTTTCAACTTCTCCCATAACTTCTTGCATATCATGCATATCTTTTATAGTATTTTTAGCTAGATTTTGAGTTAAGTCTATATGACTTTCTAAAACAGAACTTATTTCATGGACATTAGAAATTTGCTCATGCTGTAAAAGTGAACTTTGCTGTAAAATTTCAGCATTTTGGGAAAGTTTTTGTGAGCTTTTGTGGCTTGAATTTGCAGTTTGTATGGCTTCTAAAACTGAATTTTGCACTATCTGTATGAAAGAATTAATATAGTTAGCACTTGTAGCTAATTCACTTTTTTTATCAATGTCTAATCTTGCACTTAAATTCGCATGTTCTCCTGCTAGATTTGCACTTAGTTTTTCAAGTAAAGATATAGGTATGATTACTTTTTTTAATGTTAAAAGTATGAAAAAAATCAATACAACTAAGGTAAATAGGAAAATTCCTATAGCTGTATAAAGATTATATTTATTTTGTAGATTGATATTTTTAGCAATTAAATTTTTGGTGTGCTAGAATTTGTTTTTGCAGTTCTTGATCAAGAAAACTTTGAGAATTGTCTTTTAATATTTTAATTTGACTTAATATCATCTTACAATGTGTATTAAAAAGCTCAAATAACTCTTGTGGTAATTGAGAATCTTTTGCGTTTAAATTTGTGACAAGATTTTGTAATCTATTTTGTACTAAAGGTTCTAATATATCCATAGTTCCTATAATGCTTAAAATATTTCCTATATATTCTATTTGTTTAGCCTCTTGAGTAGTGAGTGCTAATTGATTTGTTTGTTTGATGATTTTTTGTTGAATTTCGTAAAGATAAAGCTTTGAATTTATAGCAATAGAATTGGCTGATTTAAAATGTTGTAGTTGTGTATTTTTTTTCTGAAAAATTGCTTCTAGCTTTTTAGTATCTATTTCATTAGCTTTTAAAATAGCTAAAGTATTTTCAAAATCTTTTACTAGTTTGACGCTGATGTCATAGTTTTGTAGATTTAGTTTATTTTTAAAAATTTCATCTATTTTAGTATCTAGAATTTCTAATTTTTGAAAAGAATCCATAATAAGTGAATTTCTTTTGGTGGTATTGTAAGTATTAAAAATAAATAAAGTCAAAGTTAAAAGCAATACCAAAACCACTATGGATAAAGTGATGAATTGTTTTAAAAAAGAGAAAGTTTTTTTATTTGAGTGGATCATGGTATTCTCCTGTTAAAGAATTTAAAAATGCAACTATATCATCAACTACATCTTGCTCTAAAAATTTACCAAGCTGATAATACGCCATAAATTGTACGCAAGCATCAAGTGTTGGCATAGAACCATCATGAAAATAAGGAGCAGTTTTGGCTATGTTTCTAAGACTTGGCACTTTTACTACAAATTGATCGTGAGGATCTTGAGTGATCTCATAGCGTCCTTTCCAATTTGTTCCATTATCATAAGGAACAAATACCCCCATTTTTTGATACATATTTCCACCTATATTTTGTCCTTGATGGCACGCTATACAACCATTTGATAAAAAGGCATTATAGCCTCTTTTTGCTTGTTCGCTTATAGCATTTTTATCTCCCTTTAAGTAGCGGTCAAATGGGGAATTTGGCGTAAGTAAGGTTTTTTGAAATTCAGCTAAAGCATCTGCTATATTATCAAAGGTAACTTCTCCGTAAAGTCTTTTAAATTCTTTTTCATAAATTGCGTTAGTTTTTACTATTTGTACCACTTCATCTGCATCTTTTAATCCCATTTCTTTAGGGTTTAACAAAGGATGTTTGGCTTGTTCTTGTAAATCTTTTGCATTGCCTCTCCAAAATTGTGCTAGGCTAAAAACGGCATTAAAATTTGTAGGAGTATGGAATGGCTCATCTATTATGCCATTAATACCTGTTGAAAAAGTTTTATTATCTACTCCAAAATTTGCAATATCATGACAACTATTGCAAGATACTTTTTTATCTTTTGATAAACTTGTATCCATATAGAGTTTTTTTCCTAAAATAGCTTTTTCTTTATTATAAGGAATGCCTTCTGGTATAGGTGTAATCATTTCAAATGCTAAAAGTGGTAACAAAGAAAGTATTAAAACAATAAAAATTTTCATAATCATTTTCCTTTAATTTTATAAATTTTTAATTAATAATTTTTTTTAATTATAACATTAAAATCTTAACCTCTTATAAGTAAATATGGTAGTTATCAGTGTTATCAGGGATAAAAACAAAATATAAATAAAAATTCCATACACGAAAGGATTTTCAGGTTTTATAGCCAAAGAATGTAATGCAAATACAAGTTGAGGAGTGAAGCCACCCGCTATTGCATAAGCTATATTATAAGAAAAAGAAATTCCACTAAAACGAATACTTGGCTTAAAAATTTTACACATTAAAATAGGTGCTAAAGCATTAATACCACCAAAAAAACACGCTATAAAATAAAAATATATGCTCAAATGCAAAATTTGAGCATAGAAAAAATAAAAATAAAAAAAGCACGATAAACTAAATCCTATGGTAAAAATTAAAGCGGTAACTAAAAAACCAAATTTATCAACCCAAATTCCAGCAAGTAAAGTTCCACAAGATAAAATTACTATTGCAAACATTTGGATTAAAATCGCATCTGTTTTATCAAGAATCAAAACTTCTGATATAAAATTAGGCATAAGTAAAATAAGTATTATCACGCAAGCTGTGAGCATCCAAGTTAAAAGCATAGAAGCAATGATGTCTAAATAAATATTTTTTTCTTTAAAAAGTGTTTTTAAAGGAAATTTTTCTAAATCATTTTCTTGTCGCATTTTTTGAAAAACAGGTGTTTCTTCTAAAAATTTTCTAAGATATATAGAAATGATACCAAAAAATCCACCTATAGCAAATGGAATACGCCAAGCATATTCATAAATTGCTTCTTGATCAAAGTAATGATTAATCGCTAAGGCAACAATACAACCTAAAAGAATTCCAAAAGCCATAGAAGCATTAATAGCGCTAACATAAAAACTATCTCTTCCATCGGGTGCATGTTCTTTTACAAATACCCAAGCACCAGGGAGTTCTCCGCCTATAGCTATACCTTGAGCTATTCTAACAAGTAGTAAAAAAATAGGAGCAAAATATCCTATAGTTTCAAAAGTAGGTATAAAAGCTAGAGAGAAAGTTGGAAGCACCATGAGTAATATACTAAGCATAAACATCTTTTTGCGACCCATTTTATCTCCAAAATGTGCCATAATTATACCACCGATTGGTCTAGCTAAATATCCTGCCGCGAAAGCCCCATAAGTGTTTAAAAGTTTCCAAAAATCGCTTAAATCACTAGGAAAAAAATTTCTTGAAATATAATTAGCAAAAAATACAAAAATAACAAAATCATAAAATTCTAAAGCTCCACCCAAAGAAGATAAGGAAAGAGTTTTAAAATCACCTCTTTTTAAAGTTTTTGACATCTATAAATACTTTCTTTTTGTAGTAATTTTGTAATTATAGTAAAAATATTATAGTTTGTAAAAAAATATTAAAAATTTAAAAAGAAAAATTGTGATAAAATAATAGCTTTGTATTTTATAGAAAGGAGAGAAATATTGGCAAAAGATGATATTATCGAAATCGATGGTAATGTAATCGAAGCTTTACCTAATGCGACTTTTAAAGTCGAATTAGATAATAAACATGTGATACTTTGTCATATTGCAGGTAAAATGCGTATGCATTATATTAGAATTATGCCTGGCGATAGAGTTAAAGTAGAGCTAACGCCTTATAGTCTTGATAAGGGTCGTATTACATTTAGATACAAATAAGTCTAAGTTGTTTAAAAGCAAAAGTAAAGTATAATTAGCACTTTTGCAGAAATTGCAATAAAACTGTATGAAGAAGTATTTTCAAAATCACCACTTATTTTGAAAATAGTTGGTTGCTCTAAAAACCTGGTGCAGTTGTAAAAAAGTGGAATTTACAATAACAGGAGTAAAGCATGAAAGTTAGACCATCTGTTAAAAAGATGTGTGACAAATGCAAAGTAGTTCGTCGTAAAGGCGTAGTTCGCATTATTTGCGAAAATCCAAAACACAAACAAAGACAAGGATAATTTATGGCTCGTATTGCAGGTGTAGATTTACCAAAGAAAAAAAGAATTGAATATGGTTTGACTTATATTTATGGTATAGGTTTGCATACTTCAAGAAAAATCTTAGATAAAACCGGAATTTCTTATGATAAAAGAGTTCATGAGTTAAGTGAGGACGAAGCAGCGGCTATCCGTAAAGAAATTCAAGAAAACTATATGGTTGAGGGTGATCTTAGAAAACAAGTTGCTATGGATATCAAAGCATTAATGGATCTAGGAAGCTTTAGAGGCTTAAGACATAGAAAAGGCTTACCGGTTCGTGGTCAAAAAACAAAAACAAATGCCAGAACTAGAAAAGGTAAGAGAAAAACCGTTGGTGCAAAATCATAAGGATAGAAAATGGCAAAAAGAAAAGTTGTTAAGAAAAAAATAGTTAAAAAAAATATAGCTAAAGGTATAGTTTATATCAGTGCAACATTTAATAATACTATGGTTACTGTAACTGATGAAATGGGAAATGCTATTGCATGGAGTAGTGCAGGTGGTTTAGGATTTAAAGGTTCTAAAAAATCAACTCCTTATGCGGCGCAACAAGCAGTAGAAGATGCTTTAAATAAAGCAAAAGAACATGGTATTAAAGAAGTAGGCATTAAAGTACAAGGGCCAGGAAGTGGTCGTGAAACAGCAGTTAAAAGTGTAGGTGCTATGGAAGGTATCAAAGTAACTTTCTTAAAAGATATTACCCCATTAGCTCATAATGGTTGTAGACCACCAAAACGTCGTCGTGTCTAAGAATAAGATATAAGATTTAGGAGAATTATAATGGCAAGATATAGAGGACCAGTAGAAAAATTAGAAAGACGACTTGGCGTAAGCTTGGCAATGAAAGGCGAAAGAAGATTAGCAGGTAAAAGTGCTTTAGATAAACGCCCTTACGCACCAGGTCAGCATGGACAAAGAAAAGCTAAAATTAGTGAATATGGACTTCAATTAAGAGAAAAACAAAAAGCTAAATTTATGTATGGTGTTAGTGAAAAACAATTTAGAAGATTATTTAGTGAAGCTGCTAGAAAAGATGGCAATACCGGTGCGCTTTTAATCCAGCTTTTAGAACAAAGACTTGATAATGTTGTTTATAGAATGGGTTTTGCTACAACACGCCGTTTTGCTAGACAACTTGTAACTCATGGACACATTTTAGTAAATGGTAAAAGAGTAGATATTCCTAGTTATAGAGTAGAAGCAGGTCAAAAAGTTGAAGTGATTGAAAAAAGCAAAAACAATCCTCAAATTTCAAGAGCGATCGAACTTACTGCTCAAACTGGTATAGTTGCTTGGGTTGATGTAGAAAAAGATAAAAGATTTGGAATTTTTACAAGAAAACCTGAAAGAGAAGAAGTTATCATTCCAGTTGAGGAAAGATATATCGTTGAGTTGTACTCTAAATAATAAAGGTTTTTGATATGAGACATATTACAACTTCTGCTTATACACCAACAGAGTTTAGTATTGAAAATATCAGTGATACAGTAGCAAAAGTAAGTGCATGGCCTTTTGAAATCGGTTATGCTATTACTTTGGCGCATCCTTTGCGTCGTTTGCTTTATTCAAGCACAGTAGGTTTTGCTCCAACAGGAGTTAAAATCAAAGGCGTAGCACATGAATTTGATAGTATGCGTGGTATGCTTGAAGATGTAGCATTGTTTATTATTAATCTAAAAAAATTAAGATTTAAACTAAAAACAGATTCTGAAAAAGAAATCGTAACTTTTAGTTTTAAAGGACCAAAAGAAATTTGCGGAAAAGACTTAGACAATGAAGTTGTTGAAGTTGTGAATGCAGATAGCTATCTTGCAACGATTAATGAAGATGCAGATTTAGAATTTACTTTAATCATTGAAAAAGGTATAGGTTATGTGCCTTCTGAAGAAATTCAAAATTTCTTAGATCCTGAATTTATAGCACTTGATGCGTTCTTTACTCCGGTAAAACATGCGGTTTATGATATAGAAAAAGTGCTTTTTGAAGATAATCCAGATTATGAAAAAGTTGTTTTTACAATCACAACTGATGGTCAAATTTCACCAAGTGATGCTTTTAAAAATGCTTTAGAAGCAATGTATAAACAATTATCAGTGTTTGATAAAATCACTAATGCACAAAGCGTTGTAAGAAGTCAAACACCAAATAATGAAGTAGAACATGTAAAATTACTTCAAAATATAACTGAGTTAAATTTAAGTGCAAGAAGTTTTAACTGCTTAGAAAAAGCAAATGTAGTTTATATTGGTGAACTTGCCTTAATGAGTGTTAGCGAACTTGCAGATTTAAAAAATCTTGGTAAAAAATCTTTAGATGAGATTAAAAGTGTAATGGAATCTATAGGTTTCCCTATAGGAAATTCAAAACTCAGTGATAGTGCAAAAGAAACGCTAAAGAAAAAAATTACAGAATTAAAAGCACAAAATGAAGGATAATCAATGAGACATAGACATGGATATAGAAAGTTAGGTCGCACTTCTACTCATCGTGCAGCCTTATTAAAAAACCTTACCATTGCTATTATTAAAGCAGGTAAAATAGAAACAACATTACCTAAAGCAAAAGAATTAAGAGGTTATGTTGAAAGATTGATCACTCGTGCAAGAAAAGGTGATTTCAATGCTCACAGAGCAATTTTTGCTAGCTTACAAGATAAAGAAGCCACAAATAAACTTGTAACAGAAATTGCACCTAAATTCGCAGATAGAAATGGTGGTTATACAAGAATTATCAAAACAAGAATTCGTCGTGGCGATGCTGCAGAAATGGCTTTCATCGAATTTGTAGCTTAATTTTTAGCCTTTTTAAAGGCTAAAAACTTCTTATTTTTATTTATTTACTTACTATTTTTTGTATTTTTATCCATTTTTTGCTACTATTAATCTTTTTAACTACAAAAAAGGAAAAAAATGCAAGAAAATTCAAGATTACGCATAGCTATACAAAAATCAGGTCGTTTGAGTAAAGATTCTATTGCCTTGCTTGAGTCCATAGGCGTAAAACTTCGCATACACGATCAAAGTTTAATTGCTTTTTCTACAAATTTACCTATTGATTTACTTAGAGTAAGAGATGATGATATACCAGGGTTAATTTTTGATGGAGTAGTAGATCTTGGTATAGTTGGGGAAAATGTTTTAGAAGAAAATGAGTTAGAAAGAAAATCAAAAAACGAAAATGCAGATTTTATAATGCTTAAAAAGCTTGATTTTGGTGGGTGCCGCTTGTCTTTAGCATTACCAGAAAATAGTGAGTATAAAGGTATAGAAAGTTTTAAAAATTTACGCATAGCAACTTCTTATCCACAGCTTTTAAAGCGTTTTATGGAAGAAAATAATATCCCCTATAAAACTTGTATGCTAACAGGCTCAGTTGAAGTAGCACCAAGTGCAAATTTAGCTGATGGAATTTGTGATTTGGTTTCAAGTGGTGCTACTTTAAAAGCAAATGGACTTAAAGAAGTTATGGTAATTTATAAGTCAAAAGCTTGCATTATCCAAAGAAAAGAAAGTTTAGCTTCACACAAACAAGAATTAATCGATAAATTACTCATTAGAATTCATGGAGTTATGCAAGCAAGAGAGTCAAAATACATCATGTTGCATGCTCCTATTGAAAAGCTAGAAAAAATCACAGCCTTGTTACCAGGTGTTGAAAAACCTACGATTTTACCTTTAGAAAATGATAAAGCTAGAGTGGCACTGCATATGGTAAGTCAAGAAAATTTATTTTGGGAAACTATGGAAGCTTTGAAAAAAGAAGGTGCAAGTGCGATTTTAGTTTTACCTATTGAAAAAATGCTCTCTTAAAGGATAAAAATGCAAATACTTGATTTTGAAAAATTAAACCAAAACGAACAAGAATTAGCACTCAAGCGTCCTGCTATGAGTGCTAATGCACAGGTTAAAACCATAGTAGAACAAATCATTGAAGATGTTAAAACAAATGGCGATGAAGCTTTAAAACAAATGGCTGTAAAATTTGATAAAGTAGAGTTAAATTCCATCAAACTAAGCGATGAAGAGCTTAGTAATTTAGCAGAGCAAATTGATGATGAGTTAAAACAAGCTATCAAAATAGCTTATGAAAATATCTATAAATTCCACAAAGCTCAAGAAAGTCAAACCATAGAGGTTCAAACCTTTGAAGGGGTAACTTGCAAGGTGCTAACAAGAGCCATTGAAAAAGTAGGGCTTTATATACCAGGAGGTTTAGCGCCACTTTTTTCAACCGCACTTATGCTAGCTATCCCTGCTAAAATTGCAAAATGTAAATTCATAGCTTTAGCTTCCCCAGCGCCATTACATCCTGCCATTGCTTTTGTGGCAAAACTTTGTGAAGTTGATGCAGTGTATCAAATAGGTGGAGCAGGAGCTATAGCAGCGCTTGCTTATGGAACGCAAAGTGTGCAAAAAGTAGATAAAATTTTTGGTCCAGGAAATGCCTTTGTAACTGAAGCTAAAAAGCAAGTTAATAATCATGGAGTAGCTATTGATATGCAAGCAGGGCCTTCTGAAGTGTTAGTTTTAGCAGATGAGTTTGCTAATGCTAAATTTATAGCTTCAGATTTACTCTCGCAAGCTGAACATGGAGCAGATTCTCAAGCGATTTTAGTTTGCACAAGTGAAAAATTAGCCAAAGAAGTAGATAATGAAGTTGCTTTACAGCTTAAAAAACTCTCGCGTAAAGAAATTGCTTCAAAATCTTTAGCACACTCTAAAATCATTCTTGCAAAAGATATAAAACATGCCATAAGTATTTCAAATGACTATGCACCCGAGCATTTGATCATCCATACACAAAATCCATCTAGCTTACTTGATGATATTATGCATGCAGGTTCAATATTTTTAGGTGAGTATTCTCCAGAATCCATGGGAGATTATGCAAGTGGGACAAATCATGTATTGCCAACTTATGGTTTTACTAAGTCTTATTCTTCATTAGGGCTTGTTGATTTTATGAAAAGAATGAGCGTGCAAGAACTTAGCAAAGAAGGCTTTAAAAAGCTTGGTCCTGTGGTGGAAATTTTAGCAGCAGCTGAAGGACTTGATGGGCATAAAAATGCCGTGAGTTTAAGATTAGAAAGTCTAAAATGAGTGCAAAAATTTTATTTATCGATAGAGATGGTACGCTCATTGATGAACCAAAAGATGATTTTCAAATTGATTCTTTGGAAAAACTTGAGTTTGAAAAAGGTGCTATCAATGCGCTTTTAAAGTTAAAAAATTTTGGTTTTAAATTTGTTATGGTAAGTAATCAAGATGGTCTAGGCACAAATTCTTTTCCTAGGGAAAATTTTGACAAGGCTCATGAAAAAATGCTAAGTGTTTTTCAAAGTTGTGGCATAGAATTTGAAGATATTTTTATATGCCCGCATTTTGAGCATGAAAATTGCGCCTGCAGGAAGCCAAAAACTGCCATGCTTGGAAACTATATCAAAAATAAGCTTTATGATAAAAATAAAAGTTTTGTTATCGGCGATAGAGACAGCGATATGCTTTTGGCGCAAAATCTTGAAATTCAAGGTTTAAAATATGACAAAAATGACTTTAATTGGGAGCAAATCGCTGATTTTATTTTGCAAAATTACCGCAGCGCCTGTATAGAGCGTAATACCAAAGAAACCCAAATTCAAGTTAAAATGGCTTTTAATGAAAAAGCAAAAGCTAATATAAAAACAAATATCGCATTTTTTGATCATATGTTAGAGCAAATTGCTACGCATGCAAATATATCTTTAGAAGTAAGATGCAAAGGGGATTTAGAAGTTGATGAACATCACAGCGTAGAAGATGTCGCACTTGCTTTGGGCGAGGCTATTAAAAATGCACTAGATCAAAAAATAGGTATTGCAAGATATGGCTTTGTTTTACCTATGGATGAGTGTTTGGCAAGTTGCGCGATTGACTTTTGTAATAGACCGCATTTAGTTTATAAGGCTAAGTTTAAAAAAGAAAAGCTTGGAGAATTAAGCACAGAAATGATAGAGCATTTTTTCTACTCACTAAGCTATGCTATGGGTGCGAGTTTGCATTTAAAAGTTAAAGGCAAAAACGATCATCACAAAGCCGAAGGACTTTTTAAAGCCTTTGCAAGAGCTTTAAAAATGGCTATAAAAATAGAAAATGAAAACCTAGCAAGCTCTAAAGGAGTGATATGAAACTAGCTATTATAGATACAGGTTGTGCGAATTTAGCTTCTCTTGCTTTTGCACTCGAGCGTTTAGGACAAAAAAGTATTATCACGCATGATTTAAAAGAACTCTCACAAGCAGATAAGCTTTTACTTCCTGGGGTTGGCACAGCAGCTAAAGCAATGGCTAATCTACAAGCACTTAATTTAGAAAATTTTATCCAAACTACCACAAAACCACTTTTGGGCATTTGTCTTGGTATGCAAATTTTGGGTAAATTTTCAGAAGAATTACACCAAAAAACACTTGGTATTATGCCTTTTGAAACACAAAAATTCCAAGAAAAAGCAAATTTTACTTTCCCGCATATGGGGTGGAATCAAGTCTTTAGCTCTCATGAGCTTTTTAAAGATTTAGATGGAGCTTATTTTTATTTTGTGCATAGTTATTGTGTGGGGCTAAATGAATACACCATCGCAGAGTGTGAGTATTCTACCAAATTTAGTGCAAGTTTAAATAAAGACAATTTTTATGGTGTGCAGTTTCACCCTGAAAGAAGCGGCGAAGCGGGCGAAGTATTATTAAAAAATTTCATAAATATGTAGGTAAAAATGCAAACTCAAATCATTCCGGCATTAGACTTAATAGATGGCAAAGTAGTAAGGCTTTATAAAGGAAATTATGCTAAAAAGCAAGAATACAGCTTTGATCCTTTAGTTAAATTTCAAGAGTATGAGGCTCAAGGTGTTGCTTGGCTTCATTTGGTGGATTTAAGTGGTGCAAAAGATCCTAGCAAAAGACAACTAAAACTTATAGAAAACCTAGCTTCTAAGATTAGAGTAAATCTTCAAGTAGGTGGAGGAATTCGCACTAAAGATGAAGTTAAAGCTTTGTTTGATAGCGGTGTTAAACGCGTAGTTATAGGCTCTTTAGCGGTTAAAAATAAGCCCCTTACACAAGAGCTTTTAAATGAATTTGGCGTAGAAAATATAGTCTTAGCACTTGATAGTATTTGCGTTAAAGATGAGTTTTTTGTGGCTGTTGATGCATGGAGTAAAACAAGCGATGAGAGTTTGTTTGGGCTTTTAAATTTTTATAAAGATGTAAAGCATATTTTATGCACAGATATTTCTAAAGATGGCACGATGAGTGGAGCAAACATCACTTTATACAAAGCTTTGCATGAGAAATTCCCACATTTGCAAACCCAAGCAAGTGGAGGCGTGGCGAGCTTAGAAGATTTTAAAAAGCTAAATGGCATAGTAAGTGGTATCATCGTAGGTAAAGCCTTGCTTGATAAAGAATTTAACATAAAGGAGGCTCAAGAATGCTTACAAAACGCATAATTGCATGTTTAGATGTAAAAGATAGTAGAGTAGTTAAAGGGGTGCAGTTTAAAAATCATGAAGATATGGGAGATGTTATAGAACTTGCTAAATTTTACTCACAAAATGGCATTGATGAGCTTGTATTTTATGATATTACAGCTTCAGCCAAGAATGAGCGTATCAATAGAGCTTGGGTAAGCAAAGTAGCACAAAATATCTCTATACCATTTTGCGTTGCAGGAGGTATAAAAAGCGAAGATGACGCAAAAGAACTTTTAGCAAATGGTGCTGATAAAATTTCTATTAATTCCCCTGCTTTAAATGATCCTGATTTAATCTCACGCCTTGCAAAAAGCTTTGGAGTTCAATGTGTAGTCGTAGGTATAGATACTTTTAAAGATGAAAACAACGAGCTTTTAGTCTATAAATACACCGGAGATGAGAGCAAATCTCATCATAGTGGTAAAAAAACACTAGAGTGGGTAAAGCAAGTATGCGAGCTAGGAGCTGGCGAAATCGTGCTAAATATGATGAATCAAGATGGCATGAGAAAGGGATATGATCTTGATCAACTTGCTAAAGTTAGAAAAATTTGTCCTGTGCCTTTAGTGGCAAGCGGTGGTGCAGGAGCTAAAGAGCATTTTTTGGACGCTTTTAAACTTGGTGTTGATGGAGCTTTAGCAGCTTCAGTGTTTCATAAAAAACTTATAGATATTAAAGAATTAAAACTATTTTTAAAAGATCAAGGTATACAAATTCGTATTTAAAAGGAAAAACTATGGGTATAAATGAAGAAGAATTTATAAAAAGTATAAATTGGCAAAAGGTAAATAACCTTATCCCTGTGATAATCCAAGATTATCATTCTTGTGAAGTTTTAATGCAAGGTTTTATGAATGAACAAGCTCTAAGAGAGAGTTTTAAGCACCAAAAGGTTGTATTTTACTCACGCACTAAAGAGCGTTTGTGGATGAAAGGTGAGCAAAGCGGGAATTTCTTGCATATCATAGATATGGGACTTGATTGCGATAGAGATTGTATTTTAATCCTTGTAAAAGCTCAAGGCGCTACTTGTCATACAGGCGATACTTCTTGTTTTGAAACGCTTTCTAAAAAAGCTGATTTTGTGTTTTTATCGCGTCTTGAAAGACTTATAAACTCACGCAAAAACACTTGTGCAAGCTCTTCTTACACGGCCGAACTTTTTTCAAAAGGCACTAAACGCATAGCACAAAAAGTAGGTGAAGAAGGCGTTGAAACCGCTTTGGCTGCTACTATTAAAGATAAAGATGAGTTGATAAATGAAGCTGCTGATTTACTTTATCATTTAGAAGTGTTATTAGCTGATGCGGATTTGAGTTTAAATGATGTGATTGCTAAATTAAAAGAAAGAAATAAAAGTTAAGCGTGATTTCTCACGCTTAATTAAGCAATATTTTTGAAAAGATTCACTGACTATATCGAGTAATTTTAAAAAAACTTTACACATTAAAATCTAATTTTTGATTTATTTTCTACTTTTTAATTTCATTTTATTTGTATTTTTGGAACACTTATTGCTTTATCTTGGCTAAGCAATAGTAGATTGTGAAGTAATCACAAAGCAATATTTTTTAAAGGATTTAATTATGATGAGATCTCTTTGGGCTGGGGTTTCAGGACTCCAAGCACACCAATACGCAATGGATGTAGAAGGTAATAACATAGCCAATGTTAATACATTTGGTTTTAAATATTCTCGTGCGGATTTCTCAACGCTTATGAGTCAAACTTCTAAGATAGCTACAGCTCCAGATGGCAACCTAGGTGGTAAAAACCCTATGCAAGTTGGACTTGGTGCAGGTGTAAATTCTACTACTAGAATTCACTCTCAAGGTAATATCCAAACTACAGACAAAAACACCGATATGGCTATCAATGGTGATGGATTTTTCATCGTTTCAAATGATGGTGGCACTACGCAGTTTTTCACCCGTGCAGGGGACTTTAAAACAGACGCAGTAGGAAATTTCGTAGATAATAACGGCTACACCGTTCAAGGCTGGAATTATAATCAAGAAACAGGGCAAATTGACTCTTCAACTTCAGTGCAAGATATAGTTATCCCACCTGGTATGAGCATGCCTGCTAGAGCAAGTACTTCAGTAAGCCTTACAGCAAATTTAGATAGTGGTAATACTTTAGGTATGAATGCTTCTGCTAAAAGACCTATTTATGCTCTTGATTCTACTCATGGTAGAAGAGAAGATACTGGAACAGCGATAGATGAAAATGATACTGGACATACTGAGTTTTATACTACTTCTAAAAGTGGAGCCCAAGTAACTGAAAAAGGTGTAGATATGGGCGTAGTGTTTAACGCTCAAGGTGAGGGTTTAAATCTAAGAAATGGACAAGGTATGTGGGTAAGTTTTGCTGATGCTAAATGGACTACCCAGAATCCATTTCCAACTAATGTTCCTTCTGAACAAGCTAAAATGATTGCCAATACAGATTATTCTTTTTGGGGTTATACTAATACAAATGGAACTCAAGTGCCTGCTACTTTAGATATAACTATTAATGGAACTAGAATCCAAGCTACAGGCGTAGGACAAGATACTTTTATCAATGCTATCAATGCTAAGACATCAGAAACAGGTGTAGTAGCTTCTATAGTAGATGGTAGAATGACTTTTACAAATGATAATAGCACTGGAACTACATCAAAAACTAAAAATATTAATATATCTATGGGTCCAACAAATACAGCTGGAGAAACTATTAATTTTACAGCAGATGAGTTACAAAATGCAGATTTAAATAAAGTTCCAAATGTTGGCAATGCTATTCTAGGTAGGGCAAATGTAGAGGTAATTACAGCTCATGAGTATATTTATAGTTCTAATAATGTGGATATAGGAGCAAATCCTAATCCAAATGCACAAACAGCTGAACAAGCGAATATGCCTAGTGCAAATGGACAAAGAACTTTCCATACTACTGAAGATTTAAGAGAGCTTTTACAAAGAGATGCAAGATATGCTGTTGATTATGATGGAAGCGGAAGTATAGTGAATTGGGCTAATGGGGCAGTTGGAGCTGATGCTAATCCTGGCGTAGAAGTAGTGGTAGAAAGTGATGGTAGATTTAAAATCACAAATCCAGCTGGCGATAATGCTAAAGATATGACTTTTAAAGTTACAGGTTATTCTAATGAGGCAAACAAAATCGCTACAAATGATAAATTCACAGCGATGTTTAGTGCCTTAGATGGAAATTTCAACGCAGGTAATAATGAAAAATATTCTCAAGACATGTATCTTTCAGCTCATACTGCTAGTATAGAGATTTTTGACTCATTAGGAACTAGACATGAGCTAACCGTGCAATTTACCAAACAAACTAAAACAGCAGATGGTGGGGCTGAATGGTCTATCATCATTTCAGTGCCTGAACCTGCAGAGATTAATTTTAGCGGTGATGGTGCTCCTGGAAATATAGTGGTAGGAAATTTAAGATTTGGTAATGATGGCTCACTTCAAAGCTATACACCAAATGTATTAAATTTCACCGGAAATAACGGCTCAAAACCTGATCAAGTTATAAAACTTGACTTTGGAACAACAGGTGGTTTTGATGGTTTAACAAGCTATGATAAAGACTCATCTACTACTAAACAAGAAACAGATGGTTACACAGGGGGTAATCTAAAGCCAGACGCATTAAGAACTGATGAGAATGGTTATATCTATGGAGAATTTACAAATGGTAAAACTCTAGCGCTAGCTAAGGTTGCTCTAGCTACTTTCCCAAATAATATGGGTCTTGAAGAAATGGGTAATAACCTTTATAAAGCGACAGCAAACTCAGGAACAGCTACCATAGGTCATGCGGGCGAAGGCGGTAGAGGGGGCTTAAAAGGCTCAGCTATAGAAATGTCAAATGTGGATTTAAGTCGTGCATTAACAGAGCTTATCGTAATCCAAAGGGGTTATCAAGCAAACTCAAAAACGATTACCACAAGTGATCAGCTTTTAAATACTTTGCTTCAATTAAAACAATAATTTTAACCCAAGGTTTTAAAACCTTGGGATCAAGCTTTACAAGGTTATCGAGGTAGCCTTGTAATACTTGATAGCCTTGAAGCCTTCAATCTATTGCTAACTCACTTCTTTCTTGCCTTAAGGAGTGAGTAGCATGATTTGCATATCGACAAGTTAAAATAAAAATTTATAAACTTTGGTTTTTAAAATTTATCATTAATGGTTCTAGCCATTTGGTAGTTTCAAATACTTCTAGCCTGTTGTTTTTAAATTCTAAGAGTTTTTTATAATTTTGAGTATTGTCAAAAATAGTAATGCGATTACAGAATTTGGCAACGGTGTTAAAATTTTGTAAAGACTCGTAGTATCTTTTTTCTATAAGTTCTTCTTTTATATCATGCCCGCCTTTAGCTACGCGAATTTTAACTCTTTGTTTTGCTGTGTTTGGAGAGTCTAGTCCGATGTAGTAAAGATTTATAGTGTAAGAATTTTTTTGTAGCTTTTTGAATAAAGATAAAATGCTAGTGCCACAAAGTGTGGTTTCTTGGTTAAAATCATAAGCTTTTTTAATATAGTTTTCACGCATTTTAATGGCTATCCTTGAAGCTCTAAATTGATCTTCTTGATTTTTCCAATCACCAAAGCTACTTACGATTTCATCGATGTTGATTCTAAGTCCAAAGTCTTTGTTTTTTTCAAGTTCATTATAATATAAGGTAGTTTTTCCACATCCTTCGGCTCCTGCAAAAATAGTAGCTATTTTTTTCATTAATAAAGCCTTTATTTTATTGATTGATGAGAAATTTTAACATAAATTGTTTATAAGTGTTTTGAAAATAAATATAAAGTTTTTTGAAAAAGGTTCGATATAGTTAGTGAATCTTTTCAAAAATATTGCTTAATTAAGCGTGAGAAATCACGCTTAACTTCTTTTTGATTTTATTTAACTTTCTTTTATTAATCAAACTTAGATAAGAAATCAAAGATAAAAATGTGCAAGTTCCTAAAATAAGTGATAAAAATATAGGTGTATTAGCATTTAAAAGACTTACTAAAAATGCCATTACTCCCGCCATAGCAAATTGTGCTGCACCTAAGAGTGCTGAAGCACTGCCTGCATTTTGTTTTGATCTTGCCATAGCTAAGGTTGTGGTATTTGGCAGGATAAAACCCAAACTTGCTATGATAAAACACAAAGGAATTTCAAAAGCCCAAAAACCTAGCTCAAAAGTTGCACCCAAAATGAGTAAAAAAGTTAAAAAAGTAATTACCATAAGCGCTCTAGGGAGTATATAATAAGGAGAAAATCTAAGGACTAATCTTGCATTGATATTTGCACATATAACAAAGCTTAGAGCATGAGCTCCAAAAAGGGCTGCGTATTGTTGCTCGCTTAATCCAAAAACGCGTGTAAAAACAAAAGATGAGCCGGTTAAATAAGCAAAAAAACCTGCAAATATTAAATTTCCACAAAGCAAATACACTATAAAACGGCGATCTTTTAAAACTTTTTTGTAACTTTTTGTAACCTCTTTGTGATTGAATTTTTTTCCTTTGGTGTTGTGATTGCTTTCTTTTAGAACAAAAATAACAAGTAAAAATAAAATAAAGCCTAAGATAAACAATGTTAAAAATATACTACGCCAAGAAAAAAATTCAAGTAAAATTCCACCAAAAGTAGGAGAAAGCATAGGTGCTAAAGAAGTAAAAACCATCATTAAAGCATAAACTCCTGCTGCTTCTTTAAGCTCAAAAACATCATTTACTATAGCTCTTGCTACGACTACACCCACGCAACCCCCTAAAGCTTCAAAAAAACGCAAAGCTATAAAAGCATGAATGGAATCAACTAAAACACAAGCAATACTTGAAGAAATAAAAATAAAAAGTCCTATATATAAAGGTTTTTTTCTGCCATATACATCACTTAATGGTCCATATAAAAGCTGACCTAAAGAAAAGGCGATGAAAAAACTTGCAAGAGAAAGTTGAGTGTAAAAAGAATTTGTTTGAAAGCTTTTTTCTACTTCATTTAAAGCAGGTAAATACATATCAGTTGAAAGTGGTGCTATGGCAGATAAAAAGCCTAGTATGATAATGAGTTTGAGTTTTTCAAAACCTTTTATTTGGGTGTGTTTTTGCATAAAATTTCCTAAAGTCTTTTTACCATTGTATAGCAAAAAGTCTAAAATAAACAATAATTTACATTTTTTAAAGGCAAATAAGATAAAATTAAACTAAAAATAATCAAGGAAAAATTATGAATATGCCTTTTAGTGATGAGGAATTAATCGAACCTGTAAAAGCCAGTCTAGCTAAAACTATGCATATTTTAGAAAATGATGGCGGAGGGCTTGATTTTTTGGGTGTGAAAAATGGTGTAGTTTATGTGAAGCTAACCGGAGCTTGTCATGGCTGCCCAGCTAGTGGGATGACTTTGAAATATGGCTTGGAAAAACAACTTAAAATCGATATACATCCAGATATTACTATAGTAAATTTAGCAGGCGGGGAAAGCGAATTTGCAAAATTATAAAAAAATAGCCATAGAATGTTTTTACAAAAAAGATTTTAAAAATGCTAAGATGTATTTTTCTCTTGCTTATGAAAAGCGTAAAAATAAGAGACTTTTAACTTTTATTAATATTTGTGATTTGGCTTTAAAAAGCCCTGAAGAAGCTTTTGTTTTTTTTGAATTTTTTATGCAAAATTATAAAAATACTAAAGTAGATAAAGACTTAGAAAAACTCATTAATCTTAGCCAAAGTGTGCAGTTTGAAGAAGATAGCGAAGATTTTGAGGGCTTGAGTTATCAAGATTTTTTACTTAGCGAAGCAAAAGTTGGGTTTAAACAAGCTTTAGAAAATGTTATAATATCTAATAAACTTATTATTAACGATAAAGAAGATTTTGTGGATTTTTTAGAAAAGCTTTTAGAACATGGTTATAAAGATATGCTCGTAGCTTATATGGAAGATGTTTCAGCGCATTTTTATTCTAATTATAGATTTATTAAGCTTAGTGAGAAAATCAAGGAATTAAATTATGATAGTAAAGATTGAAAATACTTTCATTTGTGATAATTCTAATGAATGCGAAAAAGATTGTTTTTTCTTAAAAACTACTCAAAATGAAAAATTTCTTCATCAAGCTTTAGAAAAACAAGCAAAAGTTATTGGCATTGGCGAATGCAAGAAGCTTTTAAATATAGATGAAAATATTAAAATCATAGGCATTACAGGCACAAATGGCAAGACAACTACTGCGGGCGCTATTTACTCTATCTTGCTTGATTTAGGTTATAAATGTGCCTTAATGGGAACTAGGGGTAGTTTTATAAATGATAAAAATATCACTCCAAAAGGCTTAACTACTGCTCCTATTTTACAAACCTTAGAGCTTTTATCTTTAGCAAGCAAGGAAAAATGTGAATTTTTGATTATGGAAGTAAGCTCGCATGCTTTGGTGCAAAATCGCATTGAAGGGCTTGAGTTTAAGGCTAAAATTTTTACTAACATCACTCAAGATCATTTAGATTTTCATGGGGATTTTCAAAACTACCAAGCGGCAAAAGAAAGTTTTTTTACCGATGAGTGTATGAAATTTATCAACAAAGATGCAAAAGCTATAAATTTTAATGTCAAAGGTGCTTTTACTTATGGAGTGGAAAATCCAAGTTATTACCACATTAAAGCTTATGCTTTAAAAAATGGCATTGAAGCTGTGGTAAATTTTGGTAAAGAAACTTTTATGATTGATTCTTCTTTGGTGGGGCTTTTTAATCTTTATAATCTTTTGGCTGCAAGCGCTTGTGTAAATGAACTTGTTAAGCCAAATTTAAAAGAGCTTGAAAAGGCCATTAGTAATTTTGGCGGCATTGAGGGTAGAATGCAAGTGGTTGCAAAAGATGTGATTGTAGATTTTGCTCATACGCCCGATGGCATAGAAAAAGTTTTAGATGCTTTAAAATATCGTGATTTGATTGTAGTTTTTGGAGCAGGGGGAGATAGAGATAAAACTAAGCGTCCGTTAATGGCTAAAGTTGTCAAACACTATGCTAAAAAACTCATCATCACAAGTGATAATCCGCGTTCAGAAGAGCCAATGGATATAATTAATGATATTTTAAATGGTATAGAAAAAGATGAGAGTGTTTTTGTAGAATGTGATAGAAAAGAAGCGATCAAAAAAGCATTAGAGCTTAAAACAAAAGATGATTTTGTAGTGATTTTGGGTAAGGGCGATGAGACTTATCAAGAAATCAAGGGTGTAAAATATCCTTTTAATGATAAAGAAGTAGTATTAGAGATATTAAAAGAAGGAAAATAAATGTTTGAAAATATGGATTTTTCTAAAATGGGCGAGCTTTTAACTAAGGCTCAAGAAAAAGCAAATGAATTAGAGCAAGAAGCTTTAAAAAAAGAATTTAGTGCAAAAAGTGGTGGTGGTTTAGTAAAAGTTAGTGCTAATGGAAAAGGTGAAATCATCGATATAAACATTGATGATTCTTTGTTAGAAGATAAAGAGTCTATGCAAATTTTACTAATAGCAGCGATTAATGATGTGATGAAAATGGTAGAACAAAATAAAAAATCAATGGCTAGTAATTTATTTAGCGGAATGGGAATGCTATGAGAATTTTACTTTGTATTTTGGGTGTAGTTTGCACACTTTTTGCTGTGCCAAGACCGACTTTTAATGATTTTTTGGGTTGTTATGAAAAAAATAAAGCTAGTATGTTGATTTATGAGGGCTTACCTGCTTTTGCTTTAAATGAAAATACTTTAGCAGTAGTTAAAACTAAAAACGCGAAATTAAACAGCTATACTAAATATGATCCCTTTTTAAATTTGTATTTAGTAAAAACAGATTTTAGTTTAATTCCTGCACCTATGGGAAATGAAGAAGATTTAACACGCAATAGTTGGGTGGGAATTTTAGATAGCAATAAAAGCTATATAGGACATTTGAAGTATTTTGGGCAAAGTTTGACAGAGCGTGATCAACTTGACTTTGCTTCTAAAATCGGAGAGCTTAACTCGCCGTGTTGTAAAATGCTTGGTATAAGTTTAGAAGATGGCAAACTTATAGGTAATCGTTATTTAAAACACTTTGCAAAATATCCTGATGCTTATTGGGGTGATATAGGTGTGGATTTTGATATGCGTGATGGCAAAATTTATGTTAAAAATGTGCGTAAAAATGGACAATTTTTACTTAATGATGAGCTTGTGAGTGTTGATGGACAAGCTTATGATGATTTAAGAAAACTAAATGAAAAAATTTTATTTGCTGATCGCGGTGCAACTTTATACTTTAATGTATTAAGAGATAATAAAGATGTTAATATCTCCACTATGGTTTTTGATAAAGACTTGGGTGCATTTGCTAAGCCTAAAAAAGTGGTTCAAGCTAAGCCAAGTTCTTTTTATAGCAATCTAGGATTGCGCGTAGATATGAAAATGAATATTACAGAAGTTACTCCAAATTCTAAAGCACAAATGGCTGGATTTTTAAAAGGGGATAAAATTTTAAGAATTAATAATCAAAAAATCAACAATTTTAATGAACTTCAAGCTGTTTTAGCTCAAGCTAATACTTTTGATATTCTAGTCTCAAGACAAGCAAGCAATATCCCTTCAGCGAAAAATAATGACTTTGAGCATTTTAATAAAGGATACTTTGACTTTTTTATAAGGCTAAATAAGTGATTTTAGAAAAATTCAAACAGCATTTAGAGCAAAATTTTCCTAAAACTCAAAGTTTTCATCCATTTTTTAATGAAGCATTAAAATGGATGTTAGAAGCTGGTGGGAAGCATTTTAGAGCCCAACTGCTTTTGGGTATAGTTAATGCTAAAAATCCTGCTTTGTTTGAAAAGGCTTTAAATGCAGCTTTGGCTTTGGAATTTATCCACACTTACTCTTTAATACATGATGATTTACCCGCTATGGATGATGCTTCTTTGCGTAGAGGAAAGCAAACTTTACACAAAAAATATGATGAAACTACGGCTATTTTAGTGGGCGATGCTTTAAATACTCAAGCTTTTTTACTTCTTTCTAAGCTTAATTTAAAAGAAAATGTTAGATTAAAACTCATAGAAACTCTAGCCTTTAATGCAGGGCTTGGCGGTATGATTATCGGGCAAGCTATTGATTGTTATTTTGAAGATATGCCTTTAAATTTAGAGCAAGTTGAGTTTTTGCACATTCATAAAACTGCAAGATTGATTGCAGCGGCTTTAAAAATGGGTTGTGAAATTTGTGAGTTAGATGAAAAAGAATGCGAGCAAATTTATGAAATAG
Organism: Campylobacter sp. CNRCH_2016_0050h; assembly: GCF_025772605.1. Classification (NCBI taxonomy): domain Bacteria; kingdom Pseudomonadati; phylum Campylobacterota; class Epsilonproteobacteria; order Campylobacterales; family Campylobacteraceae; genus Campylobacter; species Campylobacter sp. CNRCH_2016_0050h. The sequence goes on from NZ_JAKMSK010000002.1 coordinate 140,200, forward strand.
GACTTTTGATAGGATTAGTTTTTCAAATTAAAGATGACATTATCGATGCGACTTTAGATACTCAAGAAGCAGGAAAGCCAACTCATAATGATTTGCATAAAAATTCTTTTGTTAAACTTTTAGGTTTAGAAGGTGCTAAAAAGGCAAAAGATGATAAAATTGCTTTATGTGAAGAAAAAATGAAAAATTTAGACTCTAAGCTTGCTAATGAGCTTCAAATTTTGATTGATAAATATTTAAAAGGTTAAACAATGTTACAAAAACAAGCCAACACTATAAGATTTTTATGTGCGGATATGGTGCAAAAAGCAAATTCAGGCCACCCAGGTGCTCCAATGGGTTTAGCAGATATTATAAGTGTTTTAAGTGCTCATTTAGTGCATAATCCAAAAGATCCTACATGGTTAAACCGCGATAGATTAGTCTTTTCAGGTGGTCATGCTAGTGCTTTGCTTTATAGCTTTTTACATTTGAGCGGTTATGATGTAAGTTTAGAAGATTTAAAAAATTTCCGTCAATTACACTCTAAAACCCCAGGTCATCCTGAAATTTTCACTCCAGGTGTTGAAATCGCCACAGGACCTTTAGGACAAGGCATTGCAAATGCGGTTGGTTTTGCTATGGCAGCTAAAAAAGCAAGTTTGCTTTTGGGTGAGGATATTATCAATCATAAAGTATATTGTTTATGCGGTGATGGAGATTTACAAGAAGGAATTTCTTATGAGGCTTGTTCTTTGGCAGGTGTGCATAACCTTGATAATTTAATCATCATTTATGATAGCAATAATATTTCAATTGAAGGTGATGTGGCTATTGCTTTTAATGAAAATGTAAAAGAGCGTTTTAGAGCGCAAAATTTTGAAGTACTTGAGATAGATGGGCATGATTTTGAGCAAATTGATTTAGCATTAAAAACTGCTAAAGAAAGCAAAAAGCCTTGTTTAATTATCGCTCATACTACCATAGCTAAAGGAGCTTTAGATCTTGAGGGAAGTCATCATTCTCACGGAGCACCTTTGGGCGAAGAGCTTATAAAAAAGGCAAAAGAGGCTTTAGGTTTTGATCCACAAAAAACTTTTGAAATCCCAGAAGAAGTTAAAATTCGCTTTAGTGGAGCAATAGAACTTGGGGATTTAGCACAAGCTAAATGGAATCAAAAAGTGCAAAATTTAAATGCAGAGAAGCAAGCATTGCTAAAAGAGCTTTTAGAGCCTGATTTTTCAAAAATACAATTTCCTGATTTTAAAGGAAAAGATCTAGCTACTAGAGATAGCAATGGTATGATTTTAAATGCTATTGCTAAAGCTTTACCAGGGTTTTTAGGTGGTAGTGCAGATTTAGGTCCATCAAATAAAACCGAACTCAAAGATATGGGCGATTTTCCAAATGGAAAAAATATCCACTATGGTATAAGAGAGCATGCAATGGCTGCTATATCAAATGCTTTTGCAAGATATGGTTTGTTTTTGCCTTATTGTGCTACTTTTTTTATATTTAGTGAGTATTTAAAACCTGCTGCAAGAATAGCGGCTTTGATGAGGGCTAAACACTTTTTCATCTTTACTCACGATAGTATAGGTGTAGGTGAAGATGGCCCAACACACCAACCTATAGAGCAGCTTAGCACTTTTAGAGCTATGCCAAATTCATTGACATTTAGAGTAGCTGATGGGGTTGAAAATGTAAAAGCATGGCAGATTGCACTTAAAACTAATATGCCAAGTGTTTTTGTTTTATCGCGTCAAAAATTAAGTGCTTTAAGCGAGCCTGTTTTTGGAGATGTTGAAAATGGGGCTTATTTATTAGAAGAAAACGCAAATGCGCAATTTACACTTTTAGCAAGTGGTAGTGAAGTGTCATTATGTGTAAAAACAGCTAAGATTTTAAAAGAAAAAGGTGTGATTGCTAATGTGGTTTCTATGCCTTGTTATGAGTTATTTATTGCTCAAGAAAAATCTTATAAAGAAAGAATTTTACAAGGTAAGGTTATAGGCGTGGAAGCTGCAAATTCAAACGAGCTTTATAGAATTTGTGATGAGCTTTATGGTATAGAAAGTTTTGGTGAGAGTGGTAAAGATAAAGATGTATTTGAGCATTTTGGATTTAGTGAGGAGAAATTAAGCTCATATATTTTAAGCCTATGTAATGAAAAATAAAATAATTAAAGATGTTAAAAATCAAGAATGCATTTTTAGCGTCTTTGGTATATGGGATAAAACAAGCGTAGGAAAATTGGAAAAATTAGATTTTCCTACTCAAAAAAATATTATTTTTGATTTTGCAAATTTAGATTTTATAGATACTGCTGGGATTAGGTATTTTCTAGCTTTAGAAAATGAATTTAAGCAAAAAGGTTTTGAGTTTAGTAGGATAAATCTTAAAAGCGAGCATGCTAAGCTTTTTGAACTTTGTCAAAAACACTACAAAAGCTTTTGTGATTCTTATGAAGATAAAAAAACAATCAAAGATTTTTTTGAAAATTTAGGAAAGAAAGTTGCAAATTCTTTTACAATTTTAGTGCAGTTTTTAAATTTCATAGGACTTATTATTTATACTTGTTTTAAAACACTTTTAAACCCTAAAAAACTTCGCTTTAAGGCATTTTTATATCATGTAGAAAATAGCGCTATTAATGCTTTACCTATTATTATGCTAACTTCATTGCTTGTGGGTGTGGTGCTTGCTTATCAAGCTGCGTATCAACTTGCACAATTTGGAGCTAATATTTATATTGTCGATTTAATGGGAATTTCTGCCACTAGAGAGCTTGCACCATTAATTAGTGCTATTGTTATTGCAGGCAGGAGTGCAAGTTCTTATACAGCTCAAATTGGAGTAATGAAACTTACTGATGAAATTGATGCGATGAAAACTATGGGTTTTAAAGAAAGTGAATTTATCATTTTGCCTAGAGTTTTAGCTTTAGCACTTGCTATGCCTTTGGTAGTAATAGTAGCTGATATTTTAAGTATTATAGGTGGAATTGTAGTTGCTTGGTTTAGTTTAGAAATTAGTGCGAGTGAGTTTATGAGTCGTTTTAAAGAAGCAGTGGAGCTAAAACATATTATCATAGGGCTTATAAAAGCACCTATTTTTGGATTTTTGATTGCTTCTATTGCTTGTTTTAGAGGATTTTTTGTACAAAAAACTACCGAAAGCATAGGTGTTTATACGACAAAAAGTGTGGTAAATGCTATTTTTTGGGTAATAGCTTTTGATGCGATTTTCTCTGTATTTTTGACAAAGGCTGGATTTTGATTATAAAGGCTAAAAATATCAGCACTTATTTTGGAAGTAAATGTGTGCATGAAGATATTAGCTTTGAAGTGCAAGATAATGAAATTTTTGGCATTTTAGGTGGTAGTGGTAGTGGTAAATCTGTGCTTTTAAGACAAATGTTAATGCTTGAGCATTTTGATAAGGGTGAGTATGAAATTCTAGGCAAGAAATTAAAAAATATAAGCGATGAAGATGCTTTGTTTTTGCAAAAACAATGGGGTGTTGTTTTTCAATATGGAGCATTATTTAGCTTTTTTAATATACTTGAAAACATTAGCATACCTTTGGTTGAATACACAAAACTTAGCAAAAACGACATTAAAGAAATAGCTATGATGAAGCTTAAGATGGTAGGGCTTGATGAGAGCGTGGCAAAGCTTTATCCTAGTGAGTTAAGTGGGGGTATGAAAAAAAGAGTGGCCATAGCTAGAGCTTTGGCACTTGATTCTAAATTACTTTTTTTAGATGAGCCAACTTCAGGGCTTGATCCTTATAGCTCAAGAGAATTTGATGAGTTGCTTTTGAGTTTAAAACAAAGCTTTAAATTATGTGTAGTCTTAATTACTCATGATAAAGAGAGTATGAAAAATGTTTTAAACCGCTTTTTGATTATAGAAGAAAAAAAAGTTGGTTTTTTGGGAAATGTCGAGGCTTTGCAAGAGCAAAATCCAAGACTTTATGAGAGGTTTATGCAATAATGGAAAACAAAGCAAATTATATTTTGATTGGAATTTTTGTTTGTGTGTTATTTTTTATCAGTTTGTTTTTTATAGTGTGGTATGGAAATTTAAAAGATGAAAAATCATTCAAATATTATGAAATTTATATGGAAGAATCAGTTGCAGGACTTAGTGTAAAAGCTCCAGTTAAATTTTTAGGAGTAGATGTTGGAAGTGTTGAAAATATCAGTATAGATAGCTCAAGTAAGCAACTAAGAGTAAAAATTTTAGTTAAGCTTGATTCTAGTTTGGTTGTTAAAACAGATACTTATGCAAGTTTGCAAATTCAAGGCATAACAGGATTTAAATTTATTCAGCTTGCAGGAGGTAGTGAGGAAGCTAGTGTTTTGAGAGCAGGTGATGATGTTTATCCTATTATAAAATCAAAAGAAAGTTTTTTTGCAAGCATAGATAAGCAAACTTCAAATTTATTAGAACTAATCACAAGTTCAAAAATAAAATTAGAAAAACTCTTAAGTGATAAAAATTTAAAAAACATAGAGCAAATTTTGCAAAATTCATCAGAATTTTCTGCACATTTAAATGCTAATGTACCAGCATTTTTAGCAAATTTAAATAAAACAAGCTCTAAACTTGGCAAAAGTGCAGATGAATTTTCAAATTTTTTAAACAATGCTAATGGCCAACTTAATGAGCTTAATAAAAGTAGAATGCTCTTAAATGAAAATTTGGATATTTTAAGAGTTTTGTTTTTAGATTTTACGCAATTATTAAATATTTTAAAGCAAAATCCTTCAGATATAATTTATAAAGATAAGGCTACTCAATATGCTCCAGGAGAATAAAATGAGATATTTATATATTAGTTTAATAGCTATTTTTTTTAGTGCTTGCTCTTTGATTAATCCAAGTCAAACTTTACCTGCAAATAAATATTTTAGTATTAATTTAGAAAAGCTAGAGCAAAGTCAAAATAAAAAAAATGCAACTATTATAGTTTCCTTACCTAAAGGCTTAGCTTATACTAATGAAATTTTTTATAAAAAAGATTATACTATTAATACCTATGCTTATCATTTTTGGAAAGAAAATCCTGCTTTAATGATAAAATCTTTTTTGGAATTTCATTTGCAAGATTTGGGGGTATTTAAAGCAGTTTTAAATCAAGATAGTCTAGCTAGTGCTGATTATGTTTTAGAAAGTAAAGTGGATATTTTAGAGCAAGATTTTAGTGATGAGTTGCATTCTAAAATAAAGTTTGGTATTAATTTAAATTTAGTGCAAATAAACACTAAAAAACTTATAGCGAGTAAGTACTTTTACTATGAAAAAGAATTAAATGATAATAATCCTCAAATTTTAATCCAAAACTATGATGAGGTTTTTTTGCTTTTTGCTAAAGATTTTAGAGTTTGGATAGATCAAAATTTGGAATAAAAAATGCTTTTCTTGTTATAGCAATAACAAGGAAGGTGTATTATGAGAGATGAATTAGAAATCTTACAAAAACATTTAGGACAAGTAGGTTCAAGTATAGATGGTGCGAATTTAAAACATCAAACGCAAAAATTTAGTGAAGATATTACTGATGCTAATGACTTTATAGGTGCTTTGCAAATTTTAGATTCTTCATTGAAAAAAATTTCAAAACTTCTAGAAGATAAAAACTATGAAGATGTGCAAGATAAAGTTTTAATTGCTAGTGAAAGTTTGAAAATAGTAGATAATTGCTCATTTTTAGGTAATGCTTTATTTGATAATAATTATAATGTAAATGTTGGTTCAAAGGCATTTGCTTTTGAAATTTATAATCCTTTAAAAATTTTAGAAACTAGTGATTATGAAGGTATGAAAGCTTATATAGTCGATAAAAGAGAAGAAATAGCTTCTATGCTTAGTGAGCTTGCAGTGGCTATTGCTACTTATAGTCCTAGTCAAAGTTTTGGCGGATCAAGCCATGATTTTATGGGTGATTTTGATTTTACTAAGCTTTTTAAATAACACTAAAGGCTAAAAAGCCTTTAGATTTTTATTTTATAACACCACATGCCATTCTAGCACCGCCGCCGCCAAGTGCTGCAGGATGATCGCTGTGATTGTCTCCTCCAAAATGTATCATTAGAGCATGATTTTTAAGCTCATCAAGAGTTTTGATTTTTGGTGCTAATACAGGGTTAGTTGCTTTACCATCTTTTTCTACATAAAGTGGTGGTAAATCCCCTTTGTGACCTTTATCATCCCATGGGCTTGAGTGAGCATCTGTTTTTTCAGGATCCCAGTGTCCACCTGCTTTCATACCTAAACCTTTATCAGTTGCTCCACAATCAGCATTTGCATGAACATGAAAGCCATGAATTCCACTTTCTAAATCTTTAAGATTTGGATAAAATGCTACCCCATAAGGAGTTTGTACTGCTACAACTTCGCCTGCATCTTTATTAGCTTTTTTATCAAGAATTTCCATTTTGATAACTAAATGATCTTTTTGTGCTTTTGGATTAAAATTTTCTAAATTTGCTCCAAATAAAAAGCTTGATGCTAGTAAAGAACTTAGAATGATTTTTTTCATTTTTTCTCCTTTTTTAATTGAAATTAATTATATTGTAACATAAATTCTTAATAAAAAATATTTTTTATTGTATTATATAAATAATCAAAAAACTTATAAAAAGGTATATATGTTAATTTTTCCAAAAGATCTTGAAAAAATCAGTCAAAATGTTTTGAAAAATACTTTTTTTTCTTTATGTTGGTATCAAAAAGATTTTTCAAATGATAAAAATCAAGAAGTTGTATTTAAAGATTATGCTTTAGTATTTATTTTAAAAGGTTCTAAAAGTATTTATACTATGGATAATCAGTTTAATGTAAAAAAAGATGAGCTTGTGTTTTTTACAAAAAATTCTTTTTCCATTAGAGATTATTTAAATGATGAAAATATATATGAATCTATTATTTTGTGTTTTAAGGAAAGTATTTTAATAGAACTTATTTTTAAATATCAAGAATTAATTTGTAAATTAGATTCTCCAAAATATGCTAAAAGTTTATTTAGCTTAAAAACTAATCTGATAACTAAAGGTATTTTCGAGTCTTTCTTACCTTGTATAAATGAATTTAATGAGAAAAATGAATATCTGCTTAGATTAAAATTTGAAGAATTATTTTTGTCTTTATTATATAGTGAAGATAATGCAGAGTTTTTAGCTTTTTTAAAAGCCATTTTAAGTGGTTTTAAATTAGAGCTTTATAAGATGTTTGCATATTGTCAAAATGACTTTGAAAGTGTAGCTTCTATGGCCAAATTTAGTAAAATGGATATAGCAAGTTTTAGTCGTAATTTTAAACAAAGTTTTGGTATTACTCCTAAAGAATGGCTTGATAATAAGCGTTTTGAAAGAGCTAAATTTTTACTTGAATTTTCTACGAAAAATATCACTCAAATTTGTTATGAACTTGGATTTAATTCTCCTGCTTGGTTTATAGCAAGATATAAAAAAAGATATGGCATTACCCCAAAACAAGAACAAAAGTCAAAAAACTTATATTTTTTATCTTAAAAATGATAGATTTTATTTTGGTTTTTTATTAGAATTTGTTAATAAAATTTAAGAAAGGTAACAATTATGAAAAAAAGTATTTTAACTTTGGCCTTATTTGCATTTTGCAGCGCAAATGCTTTAGAGGTTCAAGAATTTAAAGGTTTTGCACATCCTGAAAGTGTATATGTAGATAAAAATGCAGTTTATGTATCTAATGTAGGAAAAGAGCTAACTCCATTAAATAAAGACAATGATGGTTTTATTTCAAAATTAGATAAAGATGGAAAAATTTTGGAATTAGAATTTATAAAAGGTCTTAATGCTCCAAAAGGTATGTCTAAAATAGGTGATGTTTTATATGTGGTTGATATTGATATTTTATATGGCTTTGATATAAAAAATAAAAAAGAAATTTTCAAACTTCCTATAAAAAATGCGGTATTTTTAAATGATATTGCTGTGTTAAATAATGACACATTATTAGTTAGTGACACAGGTACAGGATACATCCACAAAGTATTTTTAAAGGATAAAAAATATGAAAACTTTATCCATTTAGATTCAAAATATGGTGGCCCAAATGGATTGTTAATAGATAAAAATACTTTATTTGTAGCAGGCTATGATCCAAGTGATAAAGCAGGTGGGAAAATCATTAGTATTGATTTAAATTCAAAGAAAATTCAAGAATTAAGCAAAAAAATAGAACAATTTGATGGCATTGTGTATGATAAAAATAAAAATCTTTTAGTGTCAAGTTGGGGTAAAAATCTTCAAGGATATATTTATACTCTAAAAGATAATAAAGAAATAAAACTTGATTTGGCTTCTATAAAAGGTCCTGCAGATATGTTTTTTGATGGTGAGTATTTATGGGTGCCAAAAATGGCAGAAAATGCTTTAATTAAAGTAAAAATATAAAAACTTTTAAGCCTTTGGGCTTAAAAGTCAAATAATTCCCCAAGCCAACTTTCTTTTTTCTTGTATTTATAGCCGTTATTATGATGGTAGTTTGCTTGTTGGTTATAATTTTGTTGTTGAGGTTGTTGCGTACTTTGAGAAGAATTTCTTTCTATGATTTTATCAAGCTCACCACGATCAAGCCAAACACCACGGCATTTTGGACAATAATCAATTTCAACTCCATTTCTTTCGCTCATCAATAAGTCAGTATTTACACAAACTGGACAAGTCATTGTATTCCTTTTTTGAAAATTTTTGAAAGTATATAAGTTTTAAGTAAATTAAGGGTTTAAATTCCAATCAATAAGACTTTTACCAAGTTTTGATAAAATTTCATTACTTTTTGAAAAATGCTTGCAACCTAAAAAAGCATTTCTTGCTAAAGGCGAAGGATGTGCTGTTTCTAGGATAAAGTGTTTTTGAGGGTTGATTAAATTTTTTTTATTTTTAGCATAATTTCCCCAAAGTAAAAATATCAATCCTTCTTTTTCATTGCTAAGTTTTGATATAACCGCATCGGTAAATTTTTGCCAACCAAAATGTGCATGTGAAGCAGGTTTATTTGCTTCTACACTTAAAATAGAATTTAAAAGTAAAATTCCTTGTTTAGCCCATTTACTTAAATCACCATGTTTTGCTATAGGGATGTTCAAATCATCTTGCAATTCTTTATAGATATTAAGTAAAGATGGGGGAATTTTAACACCTATTGGCACGCTAAAGCTCAAACCCATGGCTTGATGAGGGTTGTGGTAAGGATCTTGTCCTAAAAGTATGATTTTTAAATTTTGTAAAGGGGTTAGATTAAAAGCATTAAAGATTAAATTCGCGGGTGGATATATAGTTTTTCTTTCATTTAAAGCATTGATATAATGAGTTTTTATTTCTAAAAAATAAGGCTTTAAAAACTCTTCTTTTAAAAATTCTTTCCAAGCGTTATCTATTTTAATTTTTTCTAAGCAAATTTCCATTTTTATCCCTACCAAGAAAGTATAAATTCACTTCCTTTATCTTTTTTACTCAAAACTTTTATGTTGATATTGTTTTTATCGGCTATTTGTTTGACTAAATTTAAGCCTATGCCAAAACCACCTTGGTCTTGATTAAAGCGTTTGTAGCGTGTAAAAATTTGAGTAATTTCTTTAGCGCTCATACCTTGACCTTCATCTTTAATACTAAGTGTTTTTTCTTTTAAACAAATAAAGATTTTTTTATTAGTATTGGTGTATTTTATGGCATTGCTTAAAAGATTGTCAAGTAAAATTTGCATTTCTTCTTTATTTGCATAGAAATTTTGCTCTAAAAGCTCTTTTTCAATGATGAGATTTTTTTGAGAGATTAAAGTGTCAAAATATTCTAATCTTTGCTCTAAAAGCTCTTTTAAATTTATATCTTCTTTTGTATTTTCTTTTTGTAAGAAAAAATTTAAGGCTATGAGGTTTTGATAGATATGATTTAAATTTTTACTTGCTAGTTTGATATGATTTAGTTTTTTAGTGTTATTTGGATTTAAATTTGTATCATCAAATTTTTTAATACTAGCTAAAATCACGCTCAAAGGTGTGTTAATTTCATGCGTGGTATCTTTAATAAAATCATTGAGTGTTTTAAATTGTTCTTTGATATTTTTAAAAACAAGCAAGATGAGTATATAAGCAATTATAGCAAGTAGTAAAATACATATAAGTGTATAAAAAATAGTTTTTAATTTTAGTTTCCAAAGTTCATTAGCATAATCGTTAATATCTAAATTATTGTAGTTATCTTTGCGGTATTGTTCTTTTTTAAAGCCAAGATCTTCTGTTTCTATAATGATATGGATATTTTTATGTCTCAAAAAATGAGAATGGTGTTTTGGCTTTCTTAAATTACTCGTATCTATATAAGTATTAAGATTTCTAATCCTTGAAAAATCTATGAATAATCTTTTGTTTTCGTTGTAAATAAAGTTGTTTTCTTTAAGCTGTGTTAATATTTTTAAAGCATCAAAAGTTAAATTACTAAAAATGATTTGATTGTTTGCAACAATAGCAAATTGAGTATTTATTTTTTTAGAAATATAAGAAAAATCATCTTCGTTTAATAAATTTTTATCGTGTCTTGCTTCGATGATATTTTGTAAAATATAATTATAGTGAGTGTATGAGTGTGTGATTTGATTTAGTCGTATATAATTTGCTTCTTTTTGATAAAAAGTAATAAAAAAAATCGTTAAAAATACGCCACTTGTGATGATATAAAGGGCTAGGATTTTAAAAATGGTATTATTAAAGTTTTCACTTTTCATTTTCTAGCCTAATGGCATAGCCTATATTTCTTTGATTGATGATAAGGTCTTTACCAAGAATTTTTCTTAAATTTTTGATATACACCCTAAGGCTCATAATCACAGGCTCTTCATCTAAACTCCAAATTTCGTCAAAAATAGTTTCTATATTTACAAAATGAGGGCGTTTTTTTAAAAGTAAAGCTAGGAGTTCTTTTTCTTTATTAGTTAGGTTGATAATTTCTTCATTTTGATAAAGGGTTTTATTGATAGGATCAAAAGAAATATTTTTTGAAGAGCTAAGTAAGATTAAGTCTTCTTTTTGATGACTAAAATTTCTTTTAATGATATTTTTTACACGGATAATTAACTCATCAACATCAAAAGGCTTTTTAATATAATCATCACAACCTGATAAAAATCCTTGTTTTACATCATCAAGCATGGATAAAGAAGTTAAAAATATAGCAGGAGTGTTTTTAGCACTTTCTCTTAATTCCTTTAATACTTCAAAACCATTGCCTTTTGGAACTTTAACATCAAAAATCCAAAGATCAAAATTTTCTTCATAAGCTTTTTCTAGTGCCTCTTGTGCATCATATACACAAGAGACTTTAAAACCTTCATCGCTTAAGGCTTCATTGATGATTTCATTTAAGCTTAAATCATCTTCTAAGAGTAGAATTTTTGCTGCCATTTTATCTCATTGAGCAATTTCCATGATTTGCACCATGCCCTTGATGATTCATTTTATGGGCTTTGTGTTCATTTTTATTATAATGATGTAAATTTAAATCTCGTATTTCTTTGCCACTCATTTCATCGGTTAGTTTTTGCATATCTTCTTGAACGATAGCCTTTCTTTGACTTCTTTCTTGAGGAGAAAGTTTAGAGATGTTTTCGCGTAAGTTACTTTTAAATTGTTGATGAAAAACTTTTGCGTCTTTGTATTTCATCTCATTCATTCTCTTTTTCATTTCTATAATTAAGTCAGCTTGATCTTGTGCTTTTACGCTTTTTGCAAGATTTAAAATTTCATCATTGCTTTTTTTGGAAAAATCAGCACTAAATGCTAAAGAGGCTGCTAAAGAACCCATAATAAATAAACCTATAATTTTTTTCATTTTTTCTCCTTTAAATTAATGATGAGAAATTATAAAAACCCAAGATAAAGCCAAAATAAAATTTATTGACAAACAAAAAGCACATTAGCTTTTAAGCTTTGCTTCTCATTTTTAATAACAGGAAGCACTACACTATCTGCACTAGCTGCTAAACTTGGAGAATTGTATTTGATATTACAACTATCAAAATGAACATTTTTTACTATGCAAGTTTTTGTTAAAGTTTTAGAATAATATTGAGCTTTTTCAAAAGCTTTTTTAAGCGCAAGATCGTATAAATCTTCTTTGTTTGCTTCTAAGGTTGCTTCGTCAAATCCTGCTTGCAAGGCTTTAGTATTAAAAGAAATTAAAGTATTAGTATTGCTGATATTTTCTATATCTTTTATAAGATTTTCATAGTCTTTATTTTTATTTTGTGGGATTTGACAAGTGAAATTAGAATACAATCTATACCCATTAAGTGTTTTTACTCCTTGATAATAATTATAACTTGGCTCTAAAGTATAACTTCCACCTTTACAATAGTCTTCTTTGGCAATACGATCTGAAATTTCTTTGAAAGTTTTAGCAATATGATTTTTTTCATCACTAGAGATGATAGTTTTTTTACTAAGTTCTTCGCTCGCACTAAAATTTAAAACAGCATTAAAAACATTTGGCATGATTTCATTTGATACTTCTATATTTCTTGAAAATTCTACATTTTGTTTATTATGATTTTTTAAACCTAAAAATTCAGTATTAAAAACTACTCCTAGTACAAACAATACCAAACAAAGTAATCCTAATCCTAAACCTTTTAAAAAACTTTTCATTTTTACTCCTTTTTAAAAATATTTTTTTAATTTTAACATAAAGCTTTTAAGAATAGATTGTATAATTTTTAAAAACAAAGAAAGTTTTAATGCGAAAAATTCATGAAAGTATTTTAAAATGGTATAACGAGAATGGTAGAAAAAACCTTCCTTGGCGTATTTTGCATAAAGAATATAGAAAATATGGTAGCGAGGATGATTTAAAAAAGCTAAAAAATATTGACAATGCTTATGCTGTTTATATTAGCGAGATTATGTTACAACAAACTCAAGTAAAGAGTGTTTTGCAAAATTATTATTTTCAGTTTTTAGCTAAATTTCCTTCTTTAAAAGTGCTTTCTATGGCAAGTGAAGATGAGGTTTTAAAAGCTTGGCAAGGACTTGGGTATTATACTAGAGCTAGGAATATACATAAATGTGCAAAAATTTGTGTGCAAGAATTTAATGCAAAATTACCATTTGACATTAAAGAGCTTCAAAAACTTCCTGGTATTGGAGAATATACAGCTGGTGCTATAGCTTGTTTTGGTTTTTTACAAGCTAAAGCTTTTGTGGATGCAAATATTAAAAGAGTTTTGAGTAGATTTTATAGTTTGCAAAATCCAAACTCTAAACTTTTAATGCAAAAAGCAAAAGAGTTTTTAAACTATGATAATGCATTTGATCATAATCAAGCTTTGTTGGATATAGGGGCTTTGATTTGTTTACCTAAAAATGCAAAATGCAAGCTTTGCCCCATAGAGAGTTTTTGTAGTGGAAAAAATGAATATGAAAAATTTCATGTATCTAAAAAAACTCAATATGAAAATATTATTTTAAATATACTCATAGTGCAAAAAAATGAGCAGTTTTTGCTTATCAAAAGCAAAGAAAAGCTATATTTTAATATGTATAATTTTTTAGAATACAATAAAGAAAAAAATGCAAAATTCATAGGTGAATTTAAACACTCTTACACCAAATATAAAATTAATGCCAAGGTGTATTTTTTAAAAGATGATGATTTTGAAGATTTCAAAGTAAAAGCATTTTCTTATAAAGAATTAGAACATCTTGCACTTTCAAAACTTGCTCTAAAAGCGTTTGAGCTTTTTAAAAAGAGTGATTATGCATTTTGAGAAAATTTATATAGAATTAAGTGATATTTGTGGATTAAAATGTGATTTTTGTCCTAGCCAAAAAGCGCAAAGAAAACAAATGAGCCTTGAAAATTTTGAAAAAATTTGCAAAAGTGTGCATAGTCATGCCAAGCTTTTTACTTTTCATGTGCTTGGAGATCCTTTAAGGATTTTAAATTTAAAAGAGTATTTAAAAATAGCTTTTAAATTTAATATGCAAATAGAACTTACTACAAGCGGGTTTTATTTTGATGATGAGAAAATAAAACTTGTTTTAGATTCTAAAAGCATACGACAAATCAATATTTCTTTGGGTGCTTTTTTATCTCAAAGTAGAATGAGCTTAAAAGAATACTTTGAGCCTATTTTAAAACTTATTTTTTTACACTTAGAAAATAAAAACAATTCTTTTATCAATTTAAGACTTTGGAATTTAGATAAAAATTTCACCCCACCTTTAGAAAATGAGAAAATTTATGATTTTTTAGAGCAAAATTTTAAAGTAAAAATTCAAAAGCAAAAAGCTAAAAATCGCCTAGAAAGGCATGTTATATTACACCAAGCTAGGCTTTTTAAATGGCCTTCTTTGAAAGATGAGGTTATTAGGGAGAATGGGTGTTGTCATGCTTTAAATGGACAAATTGCTATTTTAAGCGATGGAACTTTAGTGCCTTGTTGTTTGGATACTAAAGGGGATATAAAACTTGGAAATTGTTTTGAAAAAGATTTTAGCGAGCTTTTAAATTCGTCTTTATATATAGAATTAAAAGAAGGCTTCAAGCAAGGAATTTTAAAAGCTGATCTTTGCAAAAGATGTGAGTTTTTGCAATTTAAAAACTGATTTTCCTTGCTCGGACAATTATGATTTCAGGAAATTCTTCATCTAAAAAAAGGTTCTTCAAAAAATCCATCTATGATAAAACCATTTTTAAAACAAGTGTTGAAAATTTCTTCTAAAGAACGGTGGTAGTAGTGATGTTTTACAGGTTGTTTTTCAAATGCATGCCCAAGATAATTATGCGGACTAAGATATTTTTTAGTTAATGTTACAAAACAAGGATGTTGAGTAGCAAAAACAAAAATTCCATTTTCTTTTAGTAGAGAATAAAGACTTTTAAATAAGGGCTGGATATTTTCCATATCCATGATAGCCATATTTGAAACAGCTTTGCTAAAGGTGTGTTTTTTAGCTAAATTTTGCAAAGTTAATTTATTAGTAGCATCTATAGTTTGAAAATGAATTTTGTGTAAAAAATTTTTCCATCTTTGTTTTGCTAATTTTATCATTTGATTACTATAATCAAAAGCATAAACATTTATGTTGTATTTTTTGCACATATAAGCGGAAAAATTTCCATTTCCACAAGCAATATCTAGAATATAATCATCATCTTGTATGTTTAGCAATTCTTCAACTTTAGGACGCACAACTTTTTTATGAAATTCATTAGAATCATCTCCCATTTGTATATCCCAAAATTTTGCATTAATATCCCATGCTTTTTGCATTTTAAAAACCTAAATTAACTCCACCCTCATTGTTGATTTGATAGTTTGCATCCAAACCATGTTCTATTTCTTCTTCTTTGTCATCGTCTTTAGAATGTTTAAAAATATCTTCGGTAATTTTTGTAGCTATACCTCTAAGGGCTTTTTGTTTGCTTGATTTGCTTGTAGAACTCATTTTAAATTCTAGGGTATTGGAAGCTTTGATTTGAGTTGTAGCAAATTCTATCAAACGATAATCAATGTTAATATTATAAGTTTGAGTGTTAATTTCATTTTGTGTTTGTGTTATTTTAGGATTTAAAATAAGTAAAAAATCAGCCCCTAAAACATTATAAAGCTTAACAAGTTCATCATCGCTTGCATTTTTTATAAGTAAAGATTTTTCTTGATTATAAAGATCAAGATTTGCTCTATCTAAAATTCTAAATTTTTTACTTTGGAGCAAAACGCTTAAAAGCTCCTGTTCAAATTTAGCCGAAAGTTCATCTTTAACTTTATTGATGATAATTAGCGAACTTTTATCTTCAAGATTTTTTTCACTATAAAGTTTTTTGTAAATTACAACTTTTGCATGGAATTCATTTTGATTTGTTTGAGTTAAAGATTTAATATCATAGCTATTAAAAACTCCATTGCTAACTAAGTCTATTTCTTCATCATATCCTATATTGAAATTTCCATTAAAGCTAAATTCGAATTTTTTAAGCTTAACTTGTTTTAAGCCCTCCATTTTCCCAAGAGCTTCATTGATGGCATTTTTTATTGCTTCACTTCTTGTATTTCCAAAACCCTCACCATAACTTTCTTTGTTTAAAGCGCTTTGTGCTTGACAAAAACAAACAAGAGTGAAAAAAAGAATTAGTAGTTTTTTTACCATGTTACACTCTTGCTTTTACCTGTTTTATCAATAGTTTTTTCATCTTCCCAAAAAGCTAAACCGCTAGTTAAATCTGTAAGAATTAAATGGAAAAAATATTCAGTTTGGATTTTGCCATTATAAAGTTTAACGGTATCTTGTCTGATTTTACCAGAAAGTGAGAAATTTGGGGCCAAAAGTGTGCCTTTTTTAGCTATGGAATTTTGATTAAATTCTTCATTGTCTCTTAAATCTCTTACATCATGAGATAAACTATCTTTTGCTCCACCTGCTGCTACAGCGGTTGTTAATATAAATTTACCAGATTTTCTTAATGCTATGGTAATTTTCGAAGTGAGTTTATCTGTGTCTATTCTTTGCGGGGTGTCATTGATGATTTTTCCTATGGCAATAACTTTTCTATTAGAGCTATTTAAATTTGCAAAAGCAGGATCACTAAGCAAGCTTTGTATCATATCTTCAGCAGTTTTTTCAAAATCTTCTCTATCAAGTCCTAAAGTAAGTGCGTTTCCTTGAACTTTTTGCGAAGCTTTACCATCAGTATATTTTGGTTGTGAAGAACAAGCGCTGAAAATCAAAAGCGCAAAAACCATAAAAAATAAACTTTTTTTCATTTTATCTCCTTATTTTTCTTTAATTTTGTAAATAATATTTGAATTTGGCACAAAAGATCTTATAAGCACAATATAATTTTTATCTTTTTCCAGCTCATCTTCAAAGATTATTTTTTCTTTATCATTATAAATTTTAACTAAACCTTCATTTTTTAGCATTAAAATACTAGCACTTTTTGGTAAAGCTTGCCACATTCTAAGATCTGCTTTATTGATTAAAGCAGTGCTAACAGCGCTAATAAATGATAAAAAGCCACTAGAATCATTATTAGCTATGGCTAAATTAATTGAAGTTTTAAGAGCGCTTGAGGCTAGGGTTTTCATCACCATAGAGGGTAAAAGAGTTTTAAATTCACTTGCTATAATATCATCAAAATAAATTAGATTTTGTGTTTTTTCATCTTGACTTTGCAAGAATTTATAAGAAGCATTTCTTGATTTTAAATAAGCGAAAGCTACACTAATATTTGCAAGATTATCATTAAAAACAAATGGCAGGGTAAGATCAAATTCTTCTTTTGTAGCACTAAAACCATCTTCATAAATGATAAAAATATATTTTTGTTGAGGGAAGGATGTTTTTAAATGAGTGAATTTTTCAAATACTTGAAATTGTTTTTGAAGTTGTTTGTTTTTTACATCGCTTAATGCTACTTCTTTTAAAAGATCATAAGCTTTAATATAATCTTTATCAAAAAAGAAAAATAAAGCACTAAGATAACTAGCATAGATATTAGTATAATTTTTATTTGCGTTAAATGTGCTAAGAAGATTATCATATTGTTTATAGATAGGGTTTAAATTTTGCTGAAAACTCGCATATGTTTTTTTATCTTTTTGAAGTTCTTTTTGGTATTCTTCTTGAGCTTTTTGTATATAATCATAAAAATATTCTTTCATTCTATCTTGTCTGTATAAAGCTCTATTAAACTCTACTCTTGCATTTTTAAAATCTCCCAAGCTCATATAATTTAAACCTTTGTAGGTATTTAGCATAATCCTTTCATAAAAATAACCTTGATAATCATTGATGGTGTCATTAAGTAAAATTTCGCTAAAATTTCTTGTGGCTTTTTGAAGCCCGTTTTGTAAATCTACATCATATTTGTAAGCCTCTTCTGCTTTATCAAAAAAAGCATTACTTTTTTCATAATCTTTACAAACTCTTGCTAAAGAGGCTAAATTTAACCCTGTGTATATAGTGTCTTTGTCTGCATTTTTTAAGGTTAAAGTATTTTCATCGCATTGTTTGTTTACAAAGGCTTTTTCATAAGATAAATTAACATTAGCATGATTTGAACAAGCACTTAAAAAAAGTAAAATAAAAAGATAAAAACAAGAGTAAAAAAGCTTCATAAAATCCCTTTTTTAGTATAAATTTAAAAAAATAAGTTATAATTTTCATTTTTAGAGAGGTGTCCGAGTGGTCGAAGGAGCACGCCTGGAACGCGTGTGTGGGGTAACTCACCGAGGGTTCGAATCCCTTCCTCTCTGCCACTATGCACTTTTATTATACTGACTTCCTATGTAATCTTGTGATGAATTTTGTGTGTATGATTTTATGGCTTTAGAATTTGGATTTGCTTTTTTATCGTCTTCGTCTTTATTTTTATCATTTTGAGCTTTTGATTCTTCTGCTTTTATTTTAGCTTGCTCGGTGCGCGCATCATTTTGCATTTGCATAGCATTAGCTGCTACTTTATAATCTTGGGGGCTAGGATCAGCTGGTGCCATAGCTGCAGCAATTACTTGCATAGCATTGGCTATAGTTTCTTCAGGAGTATTGCCTTTTTGCATTCTTATAGGCACTTCTCCTTCAACTGCATACATTTTATTATCAGGACCTCTTGTATAGCCAAAACTTGCAGCTCCTGCTAAGGCTCCACCTGCTGCTTGGTGGGCTGCTTCATGAGCCCTTACTTCTCTGTCTATTTTTTCAAGCTCTCGTACCTGTTTTACTTCTTCACTACTTAAGTCTTTACCATTAACTTTTTGAGTTTTTTCATCTTTTTCTTGATCGTTTTTATTTTCTTTTGTTTGCTGTGGGTTTTCTTTTTCAGAAATATTTTCTTTTGTTTGTTCTTTGTCTTTGTTTTGATAAGGATTTTGCGTATAAAAGGCACCGCCATAACTTGAGCTAATTTGCATTAAAATCCTTTTTAAATATAATTTCATATTTTTAGCACAAAAAAGTTAAAAAATATATAAAATTTATAAAATAAGTATTTTATAAAATGTTAAGCAAAATAAAGTATAATTTTAACTTCTTTTTATGTCAGGGTAGCTCAGCTGGCTAGAGCGCTGGTCTCATAAGCCGGAGGTCGGGAGTTCAAGTCTCCCCCTTGACACCACTTAAAATATCTTTTTAATGTTATATTTATTTTTTATATTTTCTAAATTAGCTTTCAAGAATGCTTATAAGTATAGTTTTTTGATTATATTTAATTTATTGTAATGCCCTTATTTTACAAGGACATTAAAAATTTAGTGACCTAGAATATGGATCGGGTCTGTGTAGCCGTGCGCTAGAATTTCTTTTCTAGATTTATCATATTGATAGTGCAAAGTAAAAGTAGCATTTAAAATCTTCAATAATCATATTGATTAAGTTCTTCTTGAGTGCCAAGTAGCATTAATATATCGTTTAAATAAGCGGTATTTTCTAGATTTGGCATAATGCTCCAAGTATCATGTTGTTTGTGTGCAATGACTTTTAAATTTTGTCCAATGGATTGCAAAGTTTTCCCCGCTAAATTCTCATCGATTAAAAGTTTTGCTACCTTTATGGTGTTGGCTGAAAGATCTATGATTTCAAAATTTGGATTAGTGATAAGAATTTTAGCCAAACGCTTTGCAGATTCTTTTTCAGGATAGATGACTTTATTAACCCCAAGTTTTGAAAGAATTTGTCCATGTGTAGAAGAATTTGCTTTAGCTATGATATTTTTTACCCCTATTTCTTTTAAGGCCATGAAGGTAAGTATGCTTGATTCTAGATTTTCACCTATACTAAGTATGACAACATCAGTATTTGAATAGCCCGCTTCTTTCAAAGCTATAGTGTGAGTAGAATCTAAGATATAAGCAAAATCCGCATGATCTTGCAATTCTTTAACAGCTTCTTCATCAATATCTGAAACAATAACTCTTTTGCCTTGGTCAATAAGTTCTTTTGCTAAAACAGAGCCAAATCTTCCAAGTCCTATAATACCATAAGTTTCTTTTTTCATAGTATGATTTTTCCTTTTGGATAATTTAAATATTTTTCTTTTTCTTTAAAAAATATACTAAATAAAAACGCAAGCACACCCACTCTACCGCTAAGCATTAGTAAAATAACAATAAGTTTACTTTCGGAGCTAAAAAGCGCACTAAGTGATAAGGTCCCACCATCGCCAACTGAAACACCTACTGTGGCAAATGCTGAACTTGTTTCAAAAAGCAAAGGTAAAAAACTTTTATCATCTTCAATCAAAGATAAAAGCAACACGCAGGTAATAATATAAACAATTGAACTTACTGCTATAATGAAAGCTTTATTAATAGTTTCGCTTGGAATTTCAAAGTTAAAAATTCTTGCATTACTATCTTTGATACTCCAATATGCATAAATTAATAGTACCGCAATAGTAGTTACTTTAATGCCCCCCGCAGTTCCACCTGGTGCACCACCTACAATCATAAACAAAGATCCAAAAAATAAGCTTGCATCCTTAAAGGTGCTAAGATCAAGAGTGTTAAATCCTGCAGTTCGGTAATTTACCGCTGTAAAATATGCACTCATAATTTTATCAAAAAGAGAAAATTCTCCTATACTTTTTGGGTTATGATATTCAAATAAAAACACAATCAAACTTGCAAAAATGATTAGTATAATAGTGGAAATTAAAACAAGCTTTGTATGCAGACTTAGACTAGCAAAGCGTTTTTTTGAAAAAAAGTATAATTCTAGCAATACAAAATAGCCCAAACCGCCAATAATAATCAAAGAGGTAATGATAAAGTTAATCCAAAAATCATCTCTATAAGGCATTAAACCACTTTCAAATATGCTAAAACCTGCATTATTAAAAGCAGAAATGGAGTGAAAAATACTAGCCCATAGAGCATCAGTTAAATTCATATCTAATTTAAATCTTAAAAATAATAAAACAGCACCAACAATTTCAATAGCAAATACAAAAAATAAAACCTTTTTCAAAAAACCTACAAGTCCATCAGCACCAGGATAAATTAAGGATTCTCTTAAAAGATTTTTTTCTTCAAAACTCATCTTTTTTCGTACTAAAATATATAAAGCCATGGCTATACTCATATAGCCTAAACCACCTATTTGGATAAGTAGTAAAATAACAAGCTGTCCATAAAAACTAAAATCTAATGAAGTATTTAGCACAATGAGTCCTGTCATACTTACAGCTGAAGCACTAGTAAAAAATGCATCTAAAAAAGATATTGGTTTAGTGTGCATAATGGGTAGCATAAGGATGAAAGTGCCAAAAAGAGCTATAAGTATATAACCTATAAATAAGATTCTTATATTATTTCTATCTAAAGATAATTTTGCCATTTTATTTCTTTAAAAATTAAAAAAATATTCTACTTAAAATTAGTTAATAAGTAAAAGAAGAAAACTTTCCGCTAAAAGCGGAAAGTAAGAGCATTAAAGCATTCCTACTGCTAAAAATCCTAATGAAACAGCAATAGCAATAGCTAATACACCCGGAATAAAGAATGCGTGATTAAATATGAATTTTCCAATTCTTGTTGTACCTGTATCATCCATTTGAACTGCACCTAATAAAGTAGGATAGGTTGGAAGTACAAAAAGTGCTGAAACAGCAGCAAAACAAGCAACTAGCATATAAGAATCTGCAGGATTTGTAGCTGAAATTCCTAATGCAGCAACGATAACTGGGACAATAGCTTTTGCAGTAGCTGCTTGAGAGTATAAAAGCATACTAGCAAAGAAGAAAGCAACTGCAAGCATAGCAGGAGTTTGTTTAACCCATTCACCCGCTACTTCTTTAATACCTGCTTCATGGCCTGCAACGAAAGTATTTCCAAGCCAAGCAACACCAAATACACATACACAAGCTGTCATACCTGATTTAAATACACTTGTATCTAAAATTTTCGCAGGTTCAACTTTACATAAGAATGTAATTAAAGTTGCAGCAGTTAATAAAAAGCTCATAATTGCAGCATCTCTTGGGATAACTACAGGATCAATCCATTTAATATTATTAGAAATTGCAGTAGCATAAAGAACAACTGCTAATACCGTAAATAAAAATATAGCAACTGAAAGTTTTGCACCCGGTTTATCTTCACTATGTAAAACATCTGAAGCACTTTTTACAAGACCAGCTTTTAAGCGTTCTTGATATACAGGGTCTTTGCTAAGATCCATTGGAGTAATTAAACTTACAATAAAAGCTGTAATCATACAAGCAGCAAAAGTAGTTACAATCCAAATTCCAATTAATGCAGGATAGTTCCAGCCAAGTGGCTCTAATACACCAGTCATATAAACAACAGCAGCACTAACTGGAGAAGCTGTAATACCAATTTGTGAAGCAACAACCATTAATGAAAGTGGAGCTGATGGCTTAATATTTTGAGATTTTGCAACATCAATAACAACAGGCATTAATGAAAATACTGCATTACCAGTACCTGCTAAAATAGTAAGTAACCAACCGCAAGCTGGTGCAAGATAATTAATGAATTTTGGGTGTTTACGCAAAATTCTTTCAGTAACTTTTACCATGTAGTCTAAGCCACCTGCTTGTTGCATTGCAGAAATCGCAGCAATAGCAGCAGCGATGATTAAAATAACATCCCAAGGAATATTACCTGGCTTCATGCCTAAAACAAGACCTAAAATAACAACACCCAAACCTCCGGCATAGCCTATTGCTATGCCGCCAAGGCGGATACCTATGAATATTGCCCCAAGGAAGACAACAAGTTGTAAAATAATCATAATATCCATGATTAAACTCCTAAGTTATTAAGCTTTTCTTTTTTCTGTCATATGAGGATTTAACATATTTTCTGGTGTTAAAATCTCATCAATTTTTTCTTTTGGTAAATAGCCTCTTTCAAGGCAAATATCACCTACTGCTTTTCCAGTTTCTAGAGCTTCTTTTGCAATACTTGCAGATTTTTCATAACCTAAAACAGGATTAAATGCAGTCACGATTCCGATTGAATTTAATACAAGTTTTTTGCAGTTTTCAGGGTTTGCTTTTAATCCTTTAATAGCTTTTTCAGCTAAAGTTTTCATTGCATTTTCAAGTAATACGATCGAGTTAAATAACCCATAAGCAATGCCTGGCTCAAAAGCATTAAGTTCAAATTCACCTCTTTCAGAGCAAAGCATAATAGTAACATCATTACCTATAACTTCATAGCAAGCTTCGCCAACTGCTTCACAAATTACAGGGTTTACTTTACCTGGCATAATAGAACTACCCGGTTGCATAGCAGGCAAACTAATTTCAGCTAGACCGCATCTTGGACCTGAATTCATCAACCTTAAATCATTTGCGATTTTAGATAATCTTACAGCTGCAGTTTTTAATGCACCACTTACATGTACAAAATCAGCTGTATCTTGAGTAGCTGCAATGAAATCTTCAGCAGGTTTAAAATCAACACCAGTGATTTCTTTTAATTTTTTCTCAACCACAAATTTATAATCAGGGTGGCAATTAATTCCTGTTCCAATAGCTGTAGCACCTAAATTTAAATAGCTCATTGACTCACGAGCTGCTGTGATCTTTTCAATATCACTTTTAATATAGCTAGCAAAAGCATTGAAAGTGTTTCCTAAGGTTGTAGGAACCGCATCTTCAAGTTCTGTTCTACCCATTTTGATGATATCTTTGTATTCTTTAGCTTTAGCTTCTAATTCAGCTTTTAAGCCTTCCATAGCTTTTAAAAGATCACTAAGTTTTGCATAGGTTGCTACTTTGATTGAGCTTGGATAGGTATCGTTTGTAGATTGACCTAAATTTGTATGATCATTTGGGTGAAGGTATTGATATTCTCCTTTTTTATGACCCATACTTTCAAGAGCAATATTTGTGATAACTTCGTTAGTGTTCATATTTGTGCTAGTACCAGCACCACCTTGGATCATATCCACAACAAATTGATCTAAAAATTCACCAGCAATCAATCTATCGCAAGCTTTAGCAATAGCATCAGCTTTATCTGCATCAAGAACTCCAACTTCTTTGTTAGCTAGAGCAGCTGCTTTTTTAACTTGAGCAAAAGCTTTTACAAAATAAGGATAATCTTGCAGTCTTCTACCACTCATATTGAAGTTTTCTAGTGCTCTAAAAGTTTGCACTCCATAATAAACTTCATCAGAAATTTCTAACTCACCAATAAAGTCGTGTTCTTTTCTTGTTCCCATGATGTACTCCTTGTGGGTTTTATTTAAGTTTCGTTTATGAACTTAATAGGTATTATATAACAATTTTTTATAAAAGTTTCATAAAATTTTCCAATTTTTTCTAATTTTAATAAAAATATATAAAATAATATAAAGTATTGATATTCATTTTCTAAATAGTGGATATTTTATGGATAATTTTATTTATAATGATATTAATTATATTTATTTTTTGTATATTTTTTTGAAGTATTTGTTGAAGTTATGATTGTAATGGGTATGATTTTTCAGATAATTTGATTATAAGCTATCATC